>JANOMH010000674.1:0-2291 GCA_031420215.1 Rhodobacterales bacterium
TCGCCTCGGACAGTCAGGCCATGGGTCGCGTCGGCGAAGTGCTGATCCGTACCTGGCAGACGGCGCATAAGATGAAGGTGCAAAGGGGCCGCCTCGCACAGGAAACCGGCGCGAATGATAATTTCCGGGTCCGCCGGTATATTGCGAAATATACAATCAACCCGGCGATAGCGCATGGGATCGCGCATGAAGTGGGCTCGATTGAGGAAGGCAAACGCGCCGATCTGGTGCTGTGGAACCCGGCGTTTTTCGGGGTCAAACCGGAATTGATCCTGATCGGCGGGATGATTGTGTCCGCACAGATGGGTGATCCGAATGCCAGCATTCCGACCCCGCAGCCGGTTTATACCCGCCCGATGTTCGGCGCGTTTGGCAAGGCGGTGGAACGGTCGGCTGTGGTGTTTGTCAGCGCTGCCGCACAGGCCGAAGGGATTGGCGAGCGGTTGGGGCTGGGCAAGGAAACCATCGCGGTGCAGGGCACCCGGAACATTGGCAAGCGAGACCTCAAACTGAACGACGCCCTGCCCAAGGTCGAGGTGAACCCCGAAACCTATGAGGTGCGGGCCGATGGCGAATTGCTGACCTGTGCGCCCGCCGAAGTTCTGCCGATGGCGCAGCGCTATTTCCTGTTCTGACATGGCTCAACAGGGACGACAGGGGGAAATCCACCTGCTAGGATCGGGTCAGGTATTGAACCCCCGAGGAATTCATATGCGCACCCTGATTGCACTTGCCGTAACCCTGTTTCCCATTTTTGCCCCCAACTTGGCCGCCGCCCAAAGCACCTGTCCCACTGCCAATGACCTGAACCGGGGGATCCGGGTCGACCGGTCAGGGGGTTATACCGAAATATTCCGGGCTGGCGGGCAAGGGATTATTGCCGTCGAAGGGTCGATTGACCGGAAACTGGAATATACGTTGGAACTGGCGGGCGGGCTGCAGCTTTTGTCCTATAGCGGAAATGTCGGTGAAACCCCTGATACCGAAGGCGACCTGACTTATGATTATGGTCTGCCTCTTGCCGATCTGCCTTTGCCAGTGCCGAGCGGGCGTTGGCAATCGGGGGTGACGGTCACTGCCAAAAGCGGCCCGTTTACTGAGCCGCAGTTGTATGCCTATGGACCGCTGGAACAGATCAGCATCGGTGATTGCAGCTATGCGATGATCTCGGCCAGCATCGCCTATCAGAACCCGCAGAACTATATCGAAACTGTGCAATATCTGCCTGATCTGGGGATCAGCGTCCTGGTCCGACAGGGTGATGATACATCCGATCCGACCGAATTCACCATCCAGCGGATTGGAGTGGTGCGACAATGAAGGCCGAGGAATGACCGAAACCTTGCCCCCCGCCCACTCAATCCGCCGCGCCCCCTTGGGCCAAATGGCGCATGATCTGGTCACCCTGAATTACCACGAGCGGATGCTCCGGCGCAAAAGGCTGGTCACGGCGCATGAGGAAAGTTTCGTGGTCGACTTGGCCGAAACTGTATCTTTGGACCACGGCGACGCCTTTGAACTGACCGACGGCAGGCTGATCGAAATCATCGCCGCCCCAGAGAAGCTGATGCAGGTGACAGGAGATTTGCCGCGTCTGGCATGGCACATCGGCAACCGGCACGCGCCTTGCCAGATTACGGCCACAGCACTGATCCTGCAACGTGACAAGGTATTGCGCGGAATGCTCGAGGGGTTGGGGGCAACGGTGACGGACCTTACCGCCGCTTTTACCCCTGATGGCGGGGCTTATGGGCACGGGCGGACGCTGGGGCACAGTCATGCGGGGCCCAATCAAGCCGGGCCCAATCAAGCGGGGCCTGCCCATTCTCATGATCACTGACCCCCTGCTGACCCTGACGCAACTGCTGTCACCCGCCTATCCGACCGGGTCGTTTGCGTGGTCGCATGGGCTGGAAAACGCGGTCGGCGACGGGCAGGTTCATGACGCGGTAAGTCTGCAGAACTGGCTGTCGGTTGCTTTGGCGCATGGGTCAGGACGCAGCGACGCCATCCTGCTATGTGCTGCACATCGGGGCGAGGATGTGGCCGAGCTTGCCGCCGCATTGGCCCCGTCGCGCGAACGGCGGATGGAGACACTGCAACAAGGGGCGGCTTTTGCAGCAATCACCCGGTCAGTCTGGCGAATAGATCTGTCCGATGCGGCCTATCCGGTGGTGGTGGGGCAGGCGGCGGCGATGTTGGGGCTGCCGGCCGTGGCCACAGCACAGATATTTCTGTTCAACTTTACCTCGAACCTGACCCAAGTCGCGCAGCGGCTGCTGCCTGTGGGG
>JANOMH010000675.1:0-2240 GCA_031420215.1 Rhodobacterales bacterium
CGCCGACATGTCCACCTCGTTATAGGTGGTCAGCATGGCGGCGGTATTCTGCGCCTCTTTCAGGCGGCGGGCGATGGTCTGGCGCAGGCGGGTCATCTTGACCCGTTCCTCGCGTGCGGCATCGGCCACAGCGACGGGCGCGCGCGGAATGGGGGCGGGGGCTGGTGTCACAATGGACACAGGTTTGGCCAGTGCTGCCTGGACATCTTCCTTCATCACCCGGCCATCTTTGCCCGAAGCAGTGACCGCGTCATGGGTCAGATTATTTTCGGCCATCAGTTTCCTGGCAGAGGGGGCATCTTCGACGTCTTTGGCCACAACAGGCGCGGGCGCAGCTGTTGCCACGGGTGCCGCAGCGACCGGCTTTGCCGCAACCGCCCCCTCGTTGATCGTGGCGAGCAGGGCCGCGACCCCAACCGTTGTCCCCTCTGCCGCAATAATTTCACCCATCGTGCCGGCCACGGGCGAGGGTACTTCGACCGTCACCTTGTCAGTTTCCAACTCGCAGAGCATCTCATCGACCGCGACCGCATCGCCCGGTTTCTTGAACCATGTGGCGACCGTGGCCTCGGTCACACTTTCGCCCAAGGTGGGCACCCGGATTTCAACGCTCATTGGGATATTCCTTCGATGGTCAGCGCTTCATTCACGAGGGCTGCTTGTTGGGCTTTGTGTTGGCTGGCCAAACCGGTGGCGGGCGAGGCCGAAGCCGCGCGCCCGGCATAGCTGGCGCGTTTGTGTTTGGCGGTAATCCGGCTAAGCACCCATTCGATATTGGGTTCGATAAACGACCAGCCGCCTTGGTTTTTGGGCTCTTCCTGACACCAGACCATGTCGGCTTGCGGGAAACGTTGCAATTCCTTGACCAGCGACAGGGCCGGGAACGGATAGAATTGCTCGATCCGTAGCAGGTAAACATCGGTGATGCCGCGCGCATCGCGTTCCTCGAGCAGGTCAAAGTAGACCTTGCCCGAACACATCACGACCCGCTTGATTGCAGCATCCTCGACCAGTTCGGTGGCCGAATTGCCGTGCTGCGCATCGTCCCACAGAACCCGGTGGAACGAACTGCCGGTCTGAAACTCATCGGCCCTGGACACCGCCAGCTTGTGCCGTAACAGCGATTTCGGCGTCATCAGGATCAATGGTTTGCGGAAGGTCCGGTGCAATTGCCGCCGCAGGATGTGGAAATAGTTGGCGGGGGTCGTGCAATTGGCGACAATCCAGTTGTCCTGTCCACAGGCTTGCAGGAACCGTTCCAGACGGGCGCTGGAATGTTCCGGCCCTTGCCCTTCGAACCCGTGTGGCAGCAGGCAGACCAGACCCGACATCCGCAACCATTTGGATTCGCCCGATGAAATGAACTGGTCGAACATGATCTGTGCGCCATTGGCGAAATCGCCAAACTGCGCTTCCCACATCACCAGCGCATTTGGTTCAGCCAGGCTGTAGCCATATTCAAACCCGAGCACGGCATATTCTGACAGCATGGAATCGATGACTTCGTAACGCCCCTGGCCTTCCCGGATATTGTTCAGCGGATAGTAGCGCTCTTCGGTGTCCTGGTTGATAAAGGCTGAATGCCGCTGACTAAACGTGCCGCGCGTGCTGTCCTGACCGGACAGGCGGACCGGATAACCTTCCAAGGTCAGCGAGCCAAAGGCCAAAGCCTCGGCCGTGGCCCAGTCGAACCCTTCGCCGGAAGCAAACATCTGTGCTTTGGATTCCAGTTGCCGTTCAATGGTTTTGTGCAGCGCGAAATTCTTGGGGGCCGTGGTCAGCGCGCGGCCAATCTCGGCCATCGTGCTGGCCTTGATCGCGGTCCTGCCGCGCTGGTATTTCTTTTCCTTCATCTTGTCCAAATGCGACCAGCGGCCATCCAACCAGTCGGCCTTGTTCGGGCGATAGGTCTTTCCCGCCTCGTATTCCTCGTTCAGGCGGGCCTGAAATTGGGCTTTCATATCCTCGATTTCGCCCTCGGGGATCAATCCATCGCGGACCAAGCGTTCGGTATACAGGGTCAGGGTCGTCTTTTGCTTTTTGATCTTTTGATACATCGCGGGGTTGGTGAACATCGGCTCGTCGCCTTCGTTATGACCAAAGCGGCGGTAGCAGATGATGTCCAGCACCACGTCCTTGTGGAACCGTTGGCGGAACTCTACCGCAACTTTGGCGGCATGCACCACAGCTTCGGGGTCGTCGCCGTTGACGTGGAAAATCGGCGCTTCGACCATCAGGGC
>JANOMH010000676.1:0-11631 GCA_031420215.1 Rhodobacterales bacterium
ACGATGACCTTTTTCTTGGGGTCGGCAAACAAGGCGGCACAGCGGGCCCCTTCGGCCTCGAAAGCGAATCCGCCATAGTCGTTGTCAATCACAATCCGATCATGAAAAATTGCGGTGTTCTGGTCGATCGCAGGCAGGCGACTGTCCTGAAGCGAGGCCAGCACTGTCGCAAAGATCGAATGGACATGCATCGCACAGCGGGCATGGGGCACCAGTCGGTGCAATGACCCGTGCAACCCCCATGCCGTCGGGTCTGGCGCATTGGGGCCGGTATAGCTGGCGGGGTCGTCGGCATCGATCAGCAACATGTCGGAGGCTTTGATCCGCGCGAAATGCTTCTGGTTCGGGTTCATCAGGAACTGCGACCCATTCGGGTTCACCGCCAGCGAAAAGTGGTTAGCTACGGATTCATGCATCCCCAGCCGCGCGGTCCAGCGGAATGTAGCGGCAAGGTCGACACGCTCTTGCCAATGGCTCAGGTTTTGGCGTGATGCGGCGTTCATGTCATCCTCTTGTCATCGCCATTAGGGCAGAAGCCGTTACCGCTGCCTAGCCTGAAAGCGACCATTTTGGGGGGCTTGCGCTGGCCTGCGACTTGGTAACAAATGGGACATGGAACAACACACCCTTAAATCATGGGCCGAATGCGCCCCTCACCTTGTCGCCGTGGCCGCGGGCCGTGCTGCGGCAGATACCGTCATCCGTGGCGGCCAACTGGTTAATGTCCAATCGCGCGAGGTGCTGGATGGCTGGCAGGTTGCCATTGCCGACGGTCGTTTCGCCTATGTCGGGCCAGATGCGACCCATTGTATTGGCCCCGGGACCGAGATCATTGAGGCCGCTGGCCGCTTTCTGATCCCCGGTCTGTGCGACGGCCATATGCATATCGAAAGCGGCATGCTCACCCCCGCCGAATTCGCCGCCGCAGTTATCCCGCATGGCACCACGACCATGTTCACCGACCCGCATGAAATCGCCAATGTCCTTGGCCTGCGCGGCGTGCGGATGATGCATGACGAGGCGATGATGCAGCCGGTCAATATCTGGACTCAGATGCCCTCTTGTGCGCCATCAGCCCCCGGTTTGGAGACGACCGGGTTTGAGATTGGCCCGGATGACGTTGCCGAAGCGATGACCTGGCCCGGCATTATCGGTCTTGGCGAGATGATGAATTACCCCGGTGTGGTGAACGGCGATCCGCAGATGCTGGCCGAAATGGCCGCGACCATGCGAGCGGGCAAAACCGTGGGGGGCCATTATGCGTCGCCGGACCGGGGCATTCCGTTCCATGCCTATGTCGCGGGTGGGCCTGCGGATGATCACGAGGGCACCGCCGAGGCCGACGCGATTGCCCGCGCCCGTCAGGGGATGCGCTCGATGCTGCGTCTGGGGTCGGCGTGGTATGATGTCGAATCCCAGATCACCGCGATCACCCAAAAGTGCCTTGATCCGCGCAATTTCATCCTGTGCACCGACGATTGTCATTCCGGCACTTTGGTCGACGAGGGGCATATGAACCGCGTCTTGCGCCATGCCATTGCCTGCGGCTGTGACCCGCTGGTGGCGCTGCAAATGGCCACGATCAACACCGCGACCCATTTTGGGTTAGAGCGTGAACTAGGCTCTGTTGCCCCCGGACGCCGGGCCGATCTGATCCTGACATCTGACTTGACCACCCTGCCGATAGAGCATGTGATTGCCCGCGGCGTGACTGTGGCCCTGTATGGCAAGATCACGGTGGACTGCCCGCATTACGACTGGCCGGCCGACTCTCGGCAAACCGTCAGGCTGGGCAAAACCCTGACTGCGACCGATTTCGCGATCAATGCGCCCAAAGGGGCTAATGCAGTCCGCGCCAGGGTCATCGGCGTCGTCGAAAATCAGGCACCGACCAAGGCCTTGACCTTTGAACTCCCGGTGACCGAGGGTCGGGTACAGGCAACCGGCGAGGTCTGTCAGATCGCGCTTGTCGAACGGCACCGCGCCACCGGGGCCGTTGTTAATGGTTTCGTCAGTGGCTTTGGCTATTCGGGCGACATGGCCATAGCCTCGACCGTTGCGCATGACAGCCACCACATGATTGTCGTCGGCACCAGCCGCGACATGATGGCCATGGCCGCCAATCGCCTGGGTCAGGTCGGCGGGGGCATCACTGTCTGGAAAGACGGCGTTGAAATTGCGCTTGTCGAATTGCCCATCGCGGGCCTGATGTCCGACCGGCCTGCCGCCGAAGTGGCCGCCAAGGCAAACGATATGATCGCCGCCATGGCCGAATGCGGCTGCACGCTGAACAATGCCTATATGCAGCATTCGCTGCTTGCCCTGGTCGTGATCCCGGAACTGCGGATTTCCGACATGGGCATTATTGATGTGATCGCTTTCAAAGTGACCGAACTATTTGAGGATAATGCATGAACGCCGACCCCAGCCTGATGATCCAAAGCCCGGCAACCCCGGCCCCACAGGCATTCACTGACCCCGCACTAGCCGTCAAACGGCTGATCGAGCTTTACGATATCGCCTCGGATTTCCTTGTGGATAAGTTTAGCCAATCCCTGCGTGACGGTAGTCCAAACGCCCGGTATCGGGCCTATTACCCCGAAATCCGGCTGTCGATGTCCAGTTTTGCGCCGACCGATAGCCGTCTGTCTTTTGGCCATGTGGCGGCCCCCGGCAACTATTCAACCACCATCACCCGGCCCGAGTTATTCGCCAATTACCTTGAGCAGCAGATGGGTCTCTTGATCCAAAACCACGGGGTTCCGGTCGTGATCGGGGCGTCAGAAACACCGATGCCGGTGCATTTTGCGGTGGCCAACGATGCATCCGTCAGTGTCCCCCAAGATGGCACCATGGAATTCACCCTGCGCGATTTGTTCGACGTGCCCGATCTGTCCACTACCCATGACGACATCGTCAACGGCACCGGATTTCATTACCCTGACGGCTCTGCCCCGCTGGCCCCGTTCACCGCCCAGCGGATCGATTATTCCTTGGCCCGGTTGTCGCATTACACCGCAACGTTGCCCGAGCATTTCCAGAACCACGTCCTGTTCACTAACTATCAGTTCTATGTGGACGAGTTTGAAAGCTATGCCCGCTCCATGCTCGCCGATCCCAAAAGCGGCTACACCAGCTTTGTCGGGCCGGGGAATATTGAGATCTTTGCAGCAGATGCACCCCTGCCGATCCCTGCGAAACTGCCCCAGATGCCGACCTATCACCTTAAACGCAACGACAATGCCGGGATAACGCTGGTCAATATCGGCGTCGGCCCGTCCAATGCCAAAACCGCCACCGACCATATCGCCGTGTTGCGCCCCCATGCCTGGCTTATGGTCGGGCACTGCGCTGGCCTGCGCAATTCGCAGCGGATGGGTGATTTCGTGCTGGCCCATGCCTATCTGCGCGAAGATCACGTCCTGGATGCCGACCTGCCCGTTTGGGTGCCTATCCCGGCTTTGGCCGAGATTCAGATTGCGTTGGAACAGGCCGTCGCTGATGTCACCGCCCTTGACGGTTACGAGTTGAAGCGGATCATGCGCACCGGCACCGTTGCCACGATCGACAACCGCAATTGGGAATTGCGCGACCAGTCCGGGCCGGTCAAACGCCTGTCGCAATCCCGCGCCATCGCTTTGGACATGGAGTCTGCCACTATCGCCGCCAACGGGTTCCGGTTCCGCGTGCCCTATGGAACGCTGCTGTGTGTCAGCGACAAACCTCTGCACGGAGAGTTGAAATTGCCCGGCATGGCGTCGGATTTCTACAAGACCCAGGTCGCCCGCCACCTGCAGATCGGCATCCGCGCGATGGAGCGGCTACGTGATATGCCCTTGGAACGCATCCACAGCCGCAAATTGCGTAGCTTTGAAGAGACGGCTTTCCTGTGAAAGCGGCGCAAAAGCCTGCAAATCGCTGATTTCCACTTGCAATGTTCCACAATTCATAGTGGTTCTTCACCACATACCGTGGAATGCGGGACATTTGGCCCCAAATAGCGGGCAGAGACAAGGGAGACCGTAGATATGGCCAATCAAATGACCAAGGCGCAGCTTGTGGCTGCAATTGCCGAAGCCGCCGGTAGCGACAAGAAATCCGCAGGGGCCGCTCTTGACGCGCTGACTGCGATCATCACCAAAGAGGTCGCCAGCGGCGGTGCTGTGACCCTGCCCGGCGTGGGCAAAATCTATTGCCGCGCCCGCCCGGAACGCATGGTCCGCAACCCTGCCACGGGCGAGCAGATCAAGAAAGACTCTGACAAGGTGGTCAAAGTCACCATCGCCAAAGCGTTGAAAGACAGCGTTAACGGCTAGTTTGGACTTTGTTTGGAACAAAGGGTCGCCCCATCAGGCGGCCCTTTGTCGTTTCGCGGGGTCATACCGCCAAAGTCGCCCGCACCGCCCGCTTCCAGCCGCTATATTTCTGGTCGCGCGTCACATCATCCATGCCAGGCACAAAGGTCCGCTCCAGCGCCCAATTGGCGGCAAACCCGGCCTGATCTGGGTATATCCCGGCCCGCATCCCGGCCAGCCACGCCGCACCCAGCGCTGTCGTCTCTCGGACCTTGGGCCGGTCGACCGGCGCACCAATAATATCCGACAAGAACTGCATCGCCCAATCGCTGGCGCTCATGCCGCCATCCACGCGCAGGGTGGCCTGCGTGCCCTTGGCTTGCCAATCCGCCGTCATCGCTTCCAACAGATCGCGGGTCTGGTAGCCTACACTTTCCAGTGCGGCTTTGGCGAATTCGGCGGGCCCCGAATTGCGGGTCAGGCCAAAGATCGCCCCCCGGCAATCAGGGTTCCAATAGGGGGCACCCAGCCCGACAAAAGCAGGCACTAATATGACGTTTTGCATCGGATCGGCCTGTTCGGCCAGCGCTTGGGTCTCGTGCGCCGCGCGGATCACCTTGATCCCATCGCGCAGCCATTGCACCACCGCACCGGCCACGAAAATCGACCCTTCCAGTGCATAGGTCGGCTTGCCGTCCAGCTGATAGGCAATCGTCGTGAGCAGCCGGTTCTGCGACGCCACAGGTTTATCCCCGGTGTTCAGCAACGCAAAACAGCCGGTCCCATAGGTTGATTTCATCATCCCCGGCTGAAAACAGGCCTGCCCGACCGTAGCGGCCTGCTGATCGCCAGCGACACCCAGAATGGGAATCGGTCGGCCAAACAAATCCGCCCGGGTCACCCCAAAATCAGCGGCACAATCGCGGACTTCAGGTAGCATTTGCATTGGAATATCAAACAGATCACAGATCGTCCGGCTCCACCGCCCTTTGTGAATGTCATACAGCATGGTGCGCGCCGCATTGGTGGCATCGGTCAAATGCGCCGTGCCTCCGGTCAGCTTCCAGATCAGGAAACTGTCCACCGTGCCAAACAGCAATTCACCGCGCCGCGCCCGGTCGCGCGCGCCGTCGACATGGTCAAGAATCCACTTCAACTTGGTGCCTGAAAAGTACGGATCGACCAGCAGCCCAGTGCGGGCCGTGATCATCGCCGCATGACCGGCGTCACGCAGTTGCCTGCAATAGTCACTGGTCCGGCGGTCCTGCCAGACAATCGCGTTATGGACCGGCTGACCAGTCGCCCGGTCCCAGACCACCGTCGTTTCGCGCTGATTGGTGATGCCGATGGCGGCAATGTCCTGCGGGCGCAACCCGGCTTTTTCTATCGCGGCGCGGCACGTGCCCGCCGTAGTGGACCACAGATCAGACGGGTCATGTTCGACCCAGCCAGAGTTGGGGAAACACTGCGGGAACTCCTCTTGCGCCGTGGCAATCACTTGCATCGCCGCGTCAAATACAATCGCCCGCGAGGAAGTCGTGCCTTGGTCAATCGCAAGAATATGGGTCATTATCCCGCCTTTTCAATTGATTACAGGGTTTGCCTGCATCCAGTCATCCAGCCGCGCAATCTGAACCTTGCTCATCCGCAACCCCAGTTTATTGCGCCGCCAGACCACATCCTCGGCACCGCGGGCAAATTCGAGTGCCATCAGCCAGCGGACTTCCCGCGCGGTCAGAGTCGCACCAAAATCCTCGCCCAGATCAGCAACCGCTTTGGCGTCGCCCAGTACTGCACTAGCATCGGTGCCATACGCGCGGATCATACGGCGCGCCCAATTCGGGTCAAGAAATGGATAAAGATTGGATAATTCCGCAATCAGCCGCGCCACATCACCCACCGGAAAATCTCCGCCCGGCAGCGGCACACCTGCGGTCCAGATGCCTTTGGTCACGCCCAGAATCGGCGCGATTTTCTCCAACGCCGTCTCTGCCAGCCGCCGATAGGTTGTGATCTTGCCGCCGAATACGTTGAGTATCGGAGCCCCCGCCGATGTATCCACCTTTAGCGTATAGTCCCGCGTCGCCGCCGTGGCCGAACTCGCGCCATCATCATACAGCGGGCGCACGCCGGAATAAGTCCAGACGATATCATCACGGCTGATCGGGTTCTTGAAATATTCCGAGGCAAAGGTGCAAAGATATTCCTGCTCTGCTTCGGTGCACACCGGTTTTTCGTTCGGATTGGGATGGTCCGCGTCGGTTGTGCCGATAAGTGTAAAGTCGGTTTCATAAGGGATTGCGAAAATGATCCGGCCGTCAGTGCCTTGAAAGAAATAGCATTTGTCATGGTCAAACAACCGTTTCGTAACAATATGACTACCCCGCACCAACCTGACGCCTTCGGACGAATTCAGCCGGACCGTGCTGTGAATAATGTCGCCGACCCAAGGCCCCCCGGCATTCACAATCATCCGGGCACGAATGATCTGCTGCTTATGTTCGTTTTCGACCGTTACGTCCCACTGGCCGTCGACCTGCTTTGCCGACAAAACCTTGGTCCGGGTCATGATCCGGGCACCCAGCGCATCTGCCGACCGGGCATTCAGCACGACCAACCGCGAATCCTCGATCCAGCAATCTGAATATTCATATGCGCACGTAAAATGCTCTTTGATTGGGCGACCCACGGGATCTGTGGTCAGATCGACGGTGCTGGTGGCAGGCAAAATCTGCCGGCCACCCAGATTGTCATACAAAAACAGCCCGAACCGGATCAACCAGGCGGGCCTGCGCCCCTTCATCCATGGCATTACAGCGTTCAGTATTTTTGAAGTGGGTGTGGACCCTTCGAACCGCATACCCTTATGATATGGCAACACAAATCTCATCGGCCAACTGATATGGGGCATTGCGCGCAGCAGGGTTTCTCGCTCGATCAGCGCCTCACGAACCAGCCGGATTTCGAAATATTCCAGATAGCGCAGCCCGCCGTGGAATAGCTTGGTCGAAGCGGACGACGTGGCAGAGGCAAGATCATTCATTTCGGCCAAAACCACGCTCAGCCCGCGGCCGGCCGCATCGCGGGCAATCCCGCAGCCATTGATCCCGCCCCCGATGACAAAAAGATCGACCGTCTTCTGCATCACATCGCCCTGATTCCACTTTGTTCATGAATAGGTGCTTATTCGCCGTGAAGAAACTGAAATGTTCGATTTCATTCGCTAGTTTGCGATACTTTTCGAAACTCCCGACAAAACCCTTGCCACAAACTCCCAGCCCCCGCTACAACCAACCCATGTCCCGCACCTTTCGCCAGCCTGAAATCCTGCAAATTGCCCGCCGGACCGGCAAGGTTACGGTCGATGGGCTGGCAGAACATTTCGACGTGACCCTGCAAACCATCCGGCGCGACCTAACCGAACTGGCCGATGCGGGGGAACTGGCGCGGGTTCATGGCGGCGCGGTCCTGCCCTCTGGCACCACGAATATCGGGTATCAGGAGCGACGCGGGCTGAACGACGCGGCCAAACGCGCCATCGCGCGGGCCTGCGCGGTAGCGATACCTGCCGATGCCTCTATTTTCCTGAATATCGGCACCAGTACCGAGGCTGTGGCGCGCGAATTACTGACCCATCGCAACATTTTGGTGGTGACCAACAACATTAACGTGGCCAATATCCTGAACGCCAATCCCGACTGCGAAATCGTTGTCACCGGCGGCACGTTGCGGCGGTCGGATGGCGGCCTCGTCGGTAGCCTGACCATGCAAACCATCCGGCAGTTCAAGTTCGACTATGCCGTGATCGGCTGCTCTGCGCTCGACCTTGACGGCGATCTGCTGGATTTCGATATTCACGAGGTCAGCGTCAGCCAGACCATCATCGAACAGGCGCGGCAGACTTTCCTTGTCGCCGACCATTCCAAATTCCATCGCCGTGCGCCTGCCAGAATCACGAGTTTGGCCGCAATAGACACTGTTTTTACCGACCACCCGCTGCCCGGAGACCTTATGCACCGGTGCGAGCAATGGAACACAAAAATCAGCATTGCTACCTAGCGCTCGCCCTTGCGATAAGGCAACATCAGCGCCTCTGGCACCCGGGCCCGCCGCGCGACCAGCACCAGCGCCACAATCGACAACACATAAGGTGCCATCAGGAACAGCTGATAGGGCACCCCTTCAACCACATGTTGCAGCCGCAATTGATAGGCATCGAACAGCGCAAACAGCAGTGCACCCAACAGTGCCTTGCCGGGTCTCCAAGACGCAAACACGACCAATGCAATGCAAATCCAGCCCCGCCCCTGCACCATAGTCGGGAAAAAACTGTTGAATGCGACAGTGGTCAGGAATGCACCCCCAACCGCCATCAGCGCCGACCCTGCCACCACCGCACCGATCCGAATCCGCAATGGATCCAATCCCTGCGCCTCAACAGCCGCCGGATTCTCGCCTGTCATCCGCAGCGCAAGACCCAGCGGCGTACGTGCCAAAACCCAAGCCGTGACGCCAACCAAAGCAATGGCCAGATAAGTGGGAGCGGCATGGGTAAACACCGCCTCGCCCAGAAATGGCAGGTCCGACAAGACCGGAATATGCAGTTGTTGAAATGGCTCGATCGTCGGCGGCAGGTCACCAACCTGTACGATCAGACGATATAGATAATACGACAAACTAGAGCCAAACAAGGTGATTCCCAGCCCCGAAACGTGCTGCGACAGGCCCAGAACCACGGTCAAAATCGCGTGCAACAAACCCAGCACCGCCCCCGCCAGTGCCGCAATCAGCAACCCGGTCCACAACCCGGCCCCCAGAAACACCGCCAGCCAGCCGACCATCGCGCCCATGGTCATGATCCCTTCGATGCCTAAATTCAGCACTCCGGCGCGTTCACAAATCAACGCCCCCAATACGCCGAAAATCAGCGGCGTCGCGATGCGCAACACAGCGGCCCACAGGCTTGCCGTCGTCAGGATATCAAAGGCTTCCATCATCGCCTTATCCTGTATGTCGTGAACAACAGCGCCGTAAGCATGGTTAAAAGCGACGCTGACATGATCACATCGGCAATGAAACTTGGCACACCCGTGGCCCGGCTCATCGCATCTGCGCCGATGAAAACTGTGGCCACAAACACCGCCGCCGCAACCACCCCTGCCGGGTGCAAGGCTGCCAGCATCGCCACGACAATCCCCGCATAGCCATAGCCCGGCGACATCGTCGTTGTGACATAGCCGGTGACGCCGATCACCTCGACGGCACCCGCCAACCCAGCCAACCCGCCCGACAGCATCGCCACCAAAATCAGTGTCTGTGACAGGGGAACCCCCGCAAAAGCCGCCGCAACAGGGTTTAGCCCCGCCGCCCGTGTCTGTGCCCCAAACACCGTGCGTTGCTGGATGATCCAGACCACACCTGCCGCCAAAATTGCAAATATCAACCCAATATGCAGTCGTGAACGTGCCACCAGATCGGGCAACATCACTTCACGCGCTACTGGCACCGATTGCGGCCAGCCAAAGCCCATCGGGTCCTTCATTGGCCCCTCGACCATCATACCGACAAACAACACCGCGATAAAGTTCAGCAGCAGCGTCGTCACCACCTCATCCACGCCAAACCGCAGCCGCAACACCACTGGCCCGATCAACAGCAAGGCCCCGGCCAGCATCCCGCACAGCATCAGCACGACAATGGCGACAGGGGCGGGCAGTCCGGTCACTGCCCCATGCCCGGCCCAGGCGGTAAACAGCGCGCCGATGTAAAACTGGCCTTCTGCTCCGATATTCCACAGCCGCGCCCGAAATGCGACAGCCGCCGCCAACCCGGTCAAAATCAGCGGAACGGCCCTTGTTAGTGTCTCTGTTACTGCCAATCGTGAACCGAATGCACCGTTCAACATCTCGGCATAAGCGGCTAACGGATTAACCCCGGCCAAAGCAATCAACCCGGCGCATAACACCAAAGCTGCGGCAATCGCGCCCGGCGGGGCCAACGCGACGATGCCCCAAGGCACATCTGTGCGCCGTTCAAACCGCATCCCAAACGCCCGCCATCATCAGCCCCAGCGTCCGCGCATCCGCCGCCTCCGGCAACACCGGCGCGCTTAACCGCCCTTTCACAATCGCGCAAATCCGGTCCGACAACCCCACCGCCTCCTCCAGATCTTCGGTGATAAGCATGATCGCTGCCCCCTGTGCCCGTGCGGCCAGCAATTCCACATGCACCGCCGCTATCGCCCCTTCATCCAGCCCGCGCGTCGGTTGATTAGCAAGGATAAACCGGGGCTTACCGGCCAGGTTCCGCCCCAGAACCAGTTTTTGCATATTGCCGCCCGATAGCAGGCGCGTCCGGGTTTCCGGGGTCGCCCCGCGAATGTCGAACCGCTCAATCAACCCTTTGGCAAAGGCCCGCGCTGCCCCGCGCCGCACGAACCCCGCCCGTGAAAACGCCGGATCGCCCAGCCGTTCGAGCATCGCGTTTTCCCAAACTGCCATTTCGCCAATAGCACCTTCGGCCTGCCGGTCCTCGGGGATCCGGCCCAAACCAGCCTGCACCAATTGCCGGGGGGTCATCCGGGTCAGGTCTAAATCGCCCAGCCGCAGCGACCCTCTGGTAGGCCGCGCCAACCCCGACAAGACCCGCCCCAACGCCGCCTGCCCATTGCCGGACACACCGACAATCCCCAGAATCTCGCCCGCGTTCACCTCAAAATCCACAACATCCAGCCGTATCTGACCACCCTCGGTTAGGCTAAGCCCGTGCGCCGTGATCACCGCAGCGCCCGGTGCCTGGCTTTCACGCCGGGGTCGCGCGACGCACCGCCCTACCATTAACTCTGCCAATTCTGATTGATTAGTCTCTGAAGTCACGCGCTCGGCCACGACCCGACCACCGCGCAGCACCACCACACGGTCGGATGCAGCCATCACTTCATGCAGTTTATGACTGATGAAAATGATCGACAATCCGCCCGCCGTCATGCCACGCAAAGTGTCAAACAGGCGCTCCGCCTCGGGCCTGGCCAAAACCGCCGTCGGCTCGTCCAGAATCAAGATCCGCGCCCGCCGGTACAGCGCTTTCAGTATTTCCACCCGCTGCCGCTCGCCCACCGAAAGATCGGCTACCCGGGCGGACGGATCAACCGGCAGGCCAAACCGTGCCGCAATTTCTTCCAACCGCCGCTGTGCCCCTGCCCGGTCACTGACCAGCCGGAACAGCTTTTCCGACCCGATCATGATGTTGTCCTGCACGGTCAGGTTGCCCGCGAGCGTGAAATGCTGATGCACCATTCCGACCCCCGCCGCGATAGCCGCCCTTGGCAGGCCGGGGG
>JANOMH010000677.1:0-1709 GCA_031420215.1 Rhodobacterales bacterium
GCGCTGGCCCAATGGGGCACCATCGACATTCTGGTCAATTGCGCCGCCATCACCCATGTCGGCCCCGCCACCACATTCGCGGTAGAGCACTGGGACCAGATCATGGCCGTCAACCTGCGCGCGCCGTTCCTGTTGGCCCAATCCCTTGGCCCCGGAATGATTGCCCAAGCATGGGGCAAGATCATCAATATCTCCAGCCAGACCGGCGTCATCGCCCTGGACGACCATGCCGCCTATGCCAGTTCCAAGGGCGGGCTGAATGCACTGACCAAATCGCTGTGCGCCGAATGGGCCCGGTTCAATGTGCAGATCAATGCGATCTGCCCCACCGTGGTGATGACCCCGATGGGGATTCAGGTCTGGTCCGACCCCGCCAAGGGTGAGCCGATGAAAGCCCGCACCCCCGCCCGCCGCTTTGGCGAACCGGTTGAAGTGGCGGATATGGCGCTGTATCTGGCCGCGCCTGCATCAGGCTTGGTCAACGGCGCGATCATGATGATCGAGGGTGGCTATTCCAGCATCTAAAGCCGTTTGCCAAACAAATGCAGCCGGTGCAGCGGCACTGCCCCGGCTTTGGCCTTTTGCGCCAAAGATGCGCCGTTTACATCGGCGATCCAGGTATTGCCACAGGTGTCATAGCCCGCCTTTTGCATCGCCAGAATGACCCGGCGCAGCACGACAGGGTTGATCCCCCGCCCTTGCAACACTGGCAGCACGCCGGAAAAGATCAGCACACAGCGCCGGTTGGTGAAGCGGTGGCGCAGGAATTCATAGGGCAACAGCCAGCCGATGCGGGACCGGATCCGGCGCAGGAACGGGTTCAGATCAGGGATGCAGATGATGCAGGCGACGGGCAGGTCGCGATAGTGCAGCACGGCGGATATGCGCGGGTCCATGACCCATTTCATATCCTTGGCCTGAAAGTGGAACTCTGCCGCACTGACCGGCACGAACATCGGGTTTTCCGCGAATGAGGCGTTCAGGATCAATCGCGCCTCTTCCATCCGCTGCGGGATCGTGCGCCGGGTTATCGGGGCAAAGGTGAAATCCGGGTTATCAAGGATGTCCTGCTGCTTTGGCCCGACGCGCGGCGCCTCGGCTGTTTTCAGGTCTACTTCGAATGTGGTCATCCCGAAACTTGGCGCATAGCCATTGGCGGCCAGAAGCTGGGCAATATGCGGCGGCGACCAGACCAGATCGGTATAGGGGGCAGCCTCAAACCCGTCGGTCATCACGCCAATCTGCTGCATCGCGGTCAGGTTGAAATTACCCATGATTTCCGTAAGCCCGCGGGCCCGGCACCAGCCTTCGGCCACGTCGAGCAGGGCTTTGGCGGCCTCCGGGTCGTTGGCGCAGTCGAAATAGCCGAAATAGCCGCGCCGCCAGCCATGCATCCGGTTTGACGCGCCGTGCAGATGGGCGGTGATCCGGCCGATGACCTCGCCATCGCGATGAGCGGTAAAGAAGTCGATCTCACTGTCGCCCGCAAACAGCGGATTGAGGGATTTGTCGACAAACCGCTGCAGGTCGGATTTCAACGGCGAAACGTATAGGCTGTCGGCCCCATAAGCCATGAACGGGGCATCAAAGAATGCGCCGAAATCGCCGGTCCGCAGGGTCAGGGTCATGGCGCAATCCCTCTGTCAATTGACTGACAGCTAGGACATCTGCCTGCGCCGATACAATATGAAACTGGCCCACCCCAGCCA
>JANOMH010000678.1:0-2486 GCA_031420215.1 Rhodobacterales bacterium
GGACACTTCGACATCCAGTGTCTCGCCTGACATTTTCTCAACGATCACAGAGTGTTGCAGCAAATCTGTGCGCACTTTGTTCGGGTTCGCGTCATATTTGTCGATCTTGTTGATCGCCACGATCATCGGCACATTGGCGGCTTTGGCGTGATTGATCGCCTCGACCGTTTGCGGCATGACCGCATCGTCAGCGGCGACAACCAGCACGACGATATCGGTGACATTCGCCCCACGGGCGCGCATCGACGTAAACGCCGCGTGGCCGGGGGTATCGAGGAAGGTCAGCATCGAGCCATTGGCAGTTTTCACCTGATAGGCGCCGATATGCTGGGTGATCCCGCCAGCCTCTCCGGCCACAACCTTGGTCTTGCGGATCGCATCCAACAGACTGGTCTTGCCGTGGTCGACGTGGCCCATGATCGTGATGATCGGGGGGCGCGTTATCAGATCGGTATCAGTGTCGGTGACGACATCAATCACGTCCTCGACATCGGCATCCGAGACACGGACAACCTTGTGGCCGAACTCTTCGATGATCAGCTCGGCGGTATCGGCATCAATCGACTGGTTTTGGGTCGCCATAATGCCGTTTTTCATCAGCATCTTGACCACGTCCGACACACGTTCGGCCATGCGGTTGGCCAATTCGCTGACCACAATCGCTTCGGGCAATTGCACGTCGCGCACGACCTTTTCACGTTCCTGCATGATGCCCATTGCCTTTTGGCGGGCACGGTCCTGCTTGCGCTTCATCGCGGCCATCGACCGGACGCGGGCTCCTTCGCCGCCGGTCAAAGCTTCGTTCAGGGTCAGCTTGCCGGCGCGGCGGACATCATCCTGCTGGGTGGGCTTGGCCTTGACTACTTTGTCGCGGGCATCCTTTTCGCGGTCCGGTTTGCGCGGGGCAGAGATCGGGCGCGGGCCGCCGCGTTCATCTTCGGCGGGCGCAGCCGGAGCAGCCGCAGCAGGGGCGCGGCGGACCGGGGCCGCGGCAGGAGCGGCGGCTTTCGCCGCGGCTGCGACAACGCGGGCCTCTTCCTCGGCTTTTTCACGGGCGGCATTGGCGCGTTCTTTTTCTTCGCGCTCTTTGGCTTCCATCTCGGCCCGGCGCACTTCACGTTCTTCGGCGCGGGCGGTTTCCTCGGCGGCGCGCTTGGCGGTATCCTCGGCCTCGCGGACGCGGGACATTGCCAGCGCCTTCATCCGGCGTTCAAGTTCAACATCCGAAATACCAGCCGGGCGGCGCGAAGGATCACCTGTCGTTGCAGGGCTTGCACTGCCACGCACCGGCTCAGGCTTGGCCACGACCACAACGCGCTTGCGCTTGGTTTCCACTACGACACTCTTGGTGCGGCCATGGCTAAAGCTTTGCTTTACGCTGCCGGGCCGGGAGCCTTGCAATCCAAGAGGTTTTTTGCCGTCAGTATCGTTCATCAAACTTCTGTATCCTTCTGGGCGATCACCGGATCACCACCAATCTCGCGCAAACCGCGCAGCTTTGCGGCTTCCTCTACAACACGGTCGCTGAGTCTGCCAGACGCGAGCGCGCCATGTATCACACTTTGGCGTCCGAATGCCAAACCCAATTCCTGCGACGTTAAACAGCCATAATAACGGGCACCTGTCGGGGTCCACAGCTTGGTTTTTCCACGCTCTGATCCGTCGCTGGCTTGCAATAGCACCCGAACCTCGTCATTGGCCAGCCAGCCTTTAACTTTTTCGAATCCAGCCACAGCCAAGCCCGCTTTGCGGGTTAGCGCTATCAGGTCCACCACCCGGCGGGCCAACTGTCGTTCGACTTCATCGACCAGCCCGTCGGGGATGGTCACGGCCCGTTTGGCGGCGCGGGCGAACTGCCCTTTTTTGGCCTGCTCGAGTATCGCACGGTCCGCTGTCACCCACATGCCGCGCCCCGGCAGCTTGCCCAGAACATCGGGCACAATCTGCCCTTCGGGTCCAACGACAAAGCGAATCAGTCCAGCTTTGGGCTGAACCTCTCCGGTGACGATGCATTTGCGTTCAGGCCCATTTTCAGAGTCGAGCTTGTCGGTATCGTGATCGGTTTTGGCCATATACTAGGCGTCGGAGGTTCACACCTCCGCCTCCTCTTCTTCATCGGGCGCAGCGCCGGCCAACTCGTCAGGATCAACCCAGCCCAGCATCACGCGGGCGGTCATCACCAGAGTTTGCGCCTCTTCCAGCGAAACGTCGAACTTTTCAAGCACACCTTCGTCCTTGACCCGCTCGCCCTTGACCGTGGTCCAGCCACCGGCCAGTTCCCAATCGGCACAGGTCGCGAAATCCTCAAGCGTTTTGACATCGTCCAACGCCAGCGCCTCGATCATCTGCGGGGTCAGACCGGGGAAACTGATCAGGCTGTCTTCGGCCCCCAGTTCAATGGCATGGGCCATCGCCCGCTTGTTCTCGGCCTCAAGGTTATCGCGGGCACGGGCCTGCAATTCGCCTGCGGTGCCTTCATCCAGCCC
>JANOMH010000679.1:0-2495 GCA_031420215.1 Rhodobacterales bacterium
GACATCGCCACAGACCAGCCGGTCCATCGGATTGCCACTGTCCAGATCAGCCAGCACATCATCAATCGCGGCCAGTTGATCATCGGTTTCCTGATACGGAAAGCGCGCCAGAAACTGATCCCACATGCCGTCCGGCGGGGTTAGCACCGGGGCCGTGCGCAGCGCCCGTTCGGCAGCGACGCGGATCAGCTGTTCGGCAATCGCCCTGATCCGTTCCTTAAGTCGCGCCTTTTTCGCCTGCCACGCGCCGCCGCCAAGGCGGTCAAGCAACCCTTCCTCGTGGCCAAAGCGCGACAGAAGTTCAATGTTTTCAACGGGAAGATACAGCTTGGTCTTTTCGGCATATTCCAGCAGCAGGCATTCATGCGCCGCCCCCAGCGCCGTGATCACCTCAAGCCCCAGATAGCGCCCGACACCGTGGTCGACGTGCACCACCAAATCACCGGGGCTCAGGCTGTTGACCTCGGACAGGAAGTTTTCGGCCCGGCGGCGTTTTTTCACCGCGCGAACCAGACGGTCGCCCAAAACATCCTGCTCGGAAATCACCGTCAGGCCGGGGCTTTCAAACCCGTGTTCCAGCGGCCAGACCGCCAGATGCAGGCCGCGCGGCCCGATCCGGGTAAAGTCGGTGACCGGGATCGCCTCGGTCACGCCTTCATCCTCGATCAACCCGGTCAGCCGTTCGCGCGCCCCTTCGGAGTAGGACGCGATGACCACCGGGCCGCGTTCAAGTGATACTTTAATATGGTCGTATAACGCACCGAAAAGACTAATCTTTTCTTGCTGCCTTTCAGGCGAAAAGTTCCGCCCGATCCGGCCTCCGGCATCAATCACACCGGGCCCAAGCGCCTGTTTCAGCGGGCTGAACTGTAGGGCACGACGGCCTTGCACCGCAGCAATCCAGGCTGCATCGTCCAGATACAACAATCCTGGCGGGGCGGGCTTATAGACGGTATCGACGCGGTTTTTCTGTTTCAGCGCGTGCAACCGGGTCTCGTACTGATCGTGGATACCGTCCCAGCGCGACAGGCGCACGGGTTCGGACTGGTCATCCAGCGTAATGGTCGCCTCGGGCAGGTAATCGAACAGGGTCTCCAACCGTTCATGGAAAAACCCCAGCCAATGTTCCACGCCTGCATGTTTGCGGCCTGCACTGACCGCCTCATACAGCGGGTCATCGGTGCCAGCGGCGCCAAACTCGATCCGGTAATTCTGCCGGAAGCGGGTCACCGCCGCCTCGTCCAAAATCACTTCGGACACCGGGGCCAGCTCGATCAGCGATAATTTCTCGGTCGTGCGCTGGGTCGCGGGGTCAAACCGCCGCGCGCCGTCGAGCACATCGCCGAAAAAATCCAGCCGCACCGGCTGCGCCTGCCCCGGTGGAAAAATGTCGATGATCCCGCCGCGCAGGGCATAATCGCCGGGTTCCATCACTGTCGGGCTTTGGGTAAAGCCCATCCGGGCCAGAAATCCGCGCAATTGGCCGACATCGACCCGGTCGCCAACCCGGGCCGTAAATGCCGCGTCCCGCAGCAATTGCCGGGCCGGAATCCTTTGGGTTGCGGCATTGAGCGTGGTCAGCAGCACAAACTGCTGCGGCATGACATGCACCAATGCCGCCAAAGTGGCCATTCGATTGGCCGACAGTTCGGCATTGGGCGATACCCGGTCATATGGCAGGCAGTCCCAGCCCGGAAAAGTAAAGACCGGCATCCCCGGCGCGAAAAACGCCAGCGCGGCCTGCATCGCACTCAGCCTTTTGTCATCGCGGGCGATATGCATGACCGGGCCGTTCTTGGCCACTTCGGCCAAAATCAATCGGGCATCATACCCCTCGGGGGCGCCGCAGACCTGAAGATGCAGAGGGTTTGCCATTGACCCTATTTACTGCGCTGGTGGCCCGCGTCAATCAATAGCCCGGCAAGACGGCAAGGTTGTGATACATGCCATACATGGCCGTCACAAAAATGGACACCATGCCAATGACCTGGGTCCAGAACCTGTGGCTGGTCAGCCGCTTGAACAGGATTTCGGCGGCCAACCCTTCGGCCTCAATCTTTTGGGCTGTCCGAATGGTCATCAGCCCGACAAAGGTCATCGGCACAGCAATCAGCGACACCGCCTGGGCGAATTCGATCCTGTACCATATGGCCAGAACCAGCAGGCCACTCAACATGAAACAGACAAACCCCAACAGCCAGATCCCGGATTCGCGGATGATATAAAGGATACGGTTGACGTTAACCCGAACGATATCCTCCAGATCAACCAGCGCCTGCCCCCCCTGCCGCCGCGCGCGCAGCAGCACATCATATGGCACGCCCAGCACCCAATGGCTGGCGCTGGACCAGACGACAGCCAGCACCGTCCAGAACCACAGGTTGCTGAAAGAGCGCGCGTCAATGACGTCGAGCAGTGTTTTCGTCCAGTCCAAGGAAAGGCAGCCCCCGTCTATTTGACCGGACCCTAGCTGTGGTTTTGGCTAAAGCCCATAC
>JANOMH010000680.1:0-2175 GCA_031420215.1 Rhodobacterales bacterium
CGGCGCGGCCAGTGCCCCGCGCGCTGCTGACCCATGGACATTCCGACCATGCCCGGCCCGGCATGGGCAGCTATCTTTGCACCGACATCGCGGCCCCGGTGATCCGGCACCGGCTGGGAAAGGTCCGGCTCGATACAATCCGCTATGGCGAGACACGCCAGATTGGCGGGGCGAGCGTGTCGTTCCATCCTGCGGGCCACGTTCCCGGCTCTGCCCAGATCCGGATTGCACACCAAGGGCAAGTCTGGGTCGCCTCGGGCGATTACAAAACCACGGCCGACCGGCTGTCCACCCCGTTCGAGCCGGTGCGCTGCCATGTGTTCATCACCGAATGCACCTTTGGGCTGCCGGTATTCCATTGGCCGACCGAGGCCGAGTTGATCCAGGAGCTGAACATTTGGTGGGCCAGCAATGCCGCCGCCGGTCGCCCCTCGGTGCTGGGGGCCTATGCGCTTGGCAAAGCGCAGCGCCTGCTGACCATGCTCGACCCACGTATCGGGCCGATCCTGACCCATCCGGCAATCGAGGCCACCAATGCCGTGATCCGCGCCCAAGGCATCCCACTGCCTGCCACCATCCAGATCAGCAGCGCCACCACTGCCAGAACCCATCCCGGCGCGATGATCATCGCCCCACCCTCGGCGGCAACCGGTACGGACATGGCGGGTTTTGCCAATCCCGCCAGCGGCTTTGCCTCGGGTTGGATGGCGGTGCAACGGTTCCGGCGCAGGGGTGGTGCGGGCCGGGGGTTTGTCATCTCGGACCATGCGGATTGGCCGGGGCTGAATGACGCTATCCGCGCCACCGGGGCCGCACGGATATTTGTCACCCACGGCTATACTGGCATCTTCCGGCGCTGGCTGGACAGTCAGGGCTATGATGCGCAGATTGTCGGCCCCAACCTGAGCGAGGCCAGCGCCGATAGTCCGGACAGCACCCTATGAAAGCCTTTTGCGCCCTGCTGGGAACGCTGGACCAGACCGGCGGCGGCGACCGGCTGGCTGAACTGGCCGCATATCTGGGGACAGCTCCACAGGATGACCGGCTTTGGTGCCTTGCACTTTTGTCCGGCAAACGGCCCAAGCGGGTCATCCCCATCAGCCAGCTGCGGCTTTGGGCGACCGAGGCCGCAGCCCTGCCGCTGTGGCTGTTTGACGAAACCTGCCTGCTGACCGGCGATCTGGCTGAAACCGCGGCGCTGATCCTGCCCGCCCCGGCCAATCCTGCGGCGCACGGCCTGCTGCACTGGATCACGGTTCTCAAAACCCTGTCACATTCCGACCCGGTCAGCCGCAAATCCGGGATTCTGTCAGCCTGGACTCAGCTGCCCGGCGCAGAGCGGCGGGTGTTCAACAAGCTGCTGACTGGCGGCTTTCGCAGCACCATCAAGGTCCGGGTGTTGGCACAAGCGCTGTCGCAATCCACCGGGTTGCCTGCCGATCTGCTGACCCTGCGGCTGATGTGGAACTGGAGCCCTGACACCACCAGCTATGCAGCACTGATCGACACGACCGGCGACGCAGCTGCGCAACCCCTTCCTTTCGCACCGGCCCGGCCGCTGGCTATTGCCGAATGTCCCGGCCCCGCAGCCGACTGGGCCGCCACGCGACACGCCGATGGGATGCGGGCGCAGCTGATCCTGCGGTCCAACACCCATTTCCTGTGGGCGCAGAACGGGGATCTGTTGACCGACCGCTTTCCCGAACTGCGCCAATTGGCCGATGATCTGCCCACCGGCACCGTGATCGACGGCGACATTCTGGCCTTTGCCGATGGGCAGCCCTTGCCCTTTGCAGCGCTGCAGGCCCGGCTGCGCACCACATCGCCCAGCCGCATGCTGCTGGCCACAGCGCCAGTGATCCTGATGGCGCATGACCTGCTGGAACACGGCGGGCGCGACATCCGGGCAGAAACCTTTCAGACCCGGCGGGCGCTGCTGGACAGTTTGCCCCCTAGCCCGACCTTGAAAATCCCGCCCCTGATCCGCGTCGCCAACTGGCAAGACCTCGGTCATATCCTTGCCACAGGCGGGCCCCGGATGACCCAAGGGCTGCTGCTCAAACACCTGACCAGCCCCTATAACACGGGGTCGGACCAAAACCACTGGCGGTTCTGGGGCCGGGCGGCCCTGACCATCGACGCTGTGCTGATCTATGCACAACAGGCCGCAGGGCA
>JANOMH010000681.1:0-8444 GCA_031420215.1 Rhodobacterales bacterium
ACCAATCGCCGCGTGACAACCCGCCAAGGATATTGCGCGGGGTGTGGCATTCGGCGCAATGGCCCAACGCTTCGACCAGATAGCGCCCGCGGGTCTGTTCAGGCGTAAGATCGCCCTGCACGACGAATTGCGACGAACTGAACAGCACTTTCCACAGGCCGACGGCCCGGCGGATTGAAAATGGAAAACCCACTTGATGCGGCTGACTGGGGGTATCGGCGGCGGGCAACGTGCGCCAAAAAGTCACCAGATCCAGCATGTCCTGCATGCTGGACTTGCTATAGGTCCCATAGGGAAACGCCGGATAAAGGTGCCTGCCGTCGGGCGTAACCCCGCGCTGTGCCGCGTTGATGATCTCCGCATCGCTCCAGGCGCCGATGCCGTTGACCGGGTCGGGCGAGATGTTGGGGGCGATGAAGGTTCCAAAATCCGACGCAAATTGCTGACCGCCTGTTAGCACCGGGGTCAGGGAATAGGCGGCATCAGGTGCCGTGTGGCAAGAGGAACAACCCGCAATCGCAAAAACCACCGCACCACGGGTAGCATCGCCGGTCAACCCCGCCAGTGCTGCATCAGGCAATGGCACGGCAGGCGCACTGAGTATCCAGCCCGCGCCTGCCCCAAGAACCACCAGCAAAGACAGTCCGCTTGTTACCTTGCCCAAATCGCGCATCCTTCTTCAGATGCCCATCTTGGGCATCCAGTTACTGTGGTGCTGGCTTACGATAGCTTTCGTGGCAGCTGCCGCAAGCCCCTCCAAGGCCACCCATGGCCGCCTGCAGGCTGGCCAGATCAACGCCGGCTGCGGCTTGCATGGCGGTCGCGCCGGCACCCAGAGCGGTCCATTTGGCGATGACACCTTCAGAGTCGGTCCAGATCGCTGGAAGGGCGCGTGACTCGGCCAGCGAGTCGCTGTCCGACCCTTCGACAAACAAGGCCGAGATGTTACCATTGGCCAGTCCGGCCAATATGTTAGCGGCGGCTTGTGCGGCCACGGCATCATAGGGCACTTCGGCTTGCGCCATCGGGCCGAGGACGCCCATTTGCGCGCCCATCAGCTTCATATAGGCAACGCGCGCATTGTGCGCAGCCATCGGCTCCATCGCGGTCTGAGCCACAGCAAAGCCAGCAATGGCGATCAGCGACACGGATAAAATCTTGGTCATACGGTTCATCAACATTTCTCCTTGGTTAGGACCGGCACTCGGTGGCAGGGTAGCTGTGATGATAACGAAAGCCACTCGGCATTTTTGCAAATAGGGTCACAGTTCATGCACAGCGAAAACTGGGATGACTTGCGTTTTGTCCTGGCGGTGGCCGAATGTGGCTCTGTCAGCGCGGCCTCGCGGGTTCTGGGGGTCAATCACGCCACTGTCCTGCGCCGGATCGCCGCGTTCGAAGAGCATCACAATGCCGTGATCTTTGACCGCACCCAGCAGGGTTACGCAGTGCCCCCCGACAAATTGCGCATTATCGAGGCCGCGCGTGAGGCTGCCCTGGCTATCGATACGGTCAGCCGGATGATCCGGGGCAATGGCGCGCGGTTGTCTGGCATCGTGCGGATCACGTCGACCGACACGTTTTGCCTGACCATCTTGCCGCCAATTCTGGCGCAGATGCAGTCGGGATCAGACGGGCTGCGGGTCGAACTTTTGTGCAATAACGCCCATCTGGATCTGGCCCGGTTGAATGCGGATATTTCGGTCCGGCCCGCGCCGAAATTGCCCGATGATCTGCGCGGTGAAACGGCGGCGGTTCTGGGCTTTGCTGCCTATGCGGCGGTGGATGGGATGGCGCCGACATGGCTTGGGCTGCGCGGCACGCTGACCCGGTCGCCTGCAGCCCACTGGATGGAACAGAACCTGCCCACCGATGCCATTGCCGGCGGCTCGGACAGTTTTGTGGTGTTGCGCGAAATGGTTGCCGGGGGGATGGGCCGGTCGATCCTGCCCTGTTGTCTGGGCGATGCTGACAGCCGGCTGGTGCGCCTGCCTGACGTGCCGCCATTGTCGGTGCCAATCTGGGTGGCCAGTCATGCGGATCTGGCCGATGCGCCCCGGTTGCGGACGCTGCGGCTGCAACTGGCGGCAGCACTGCGGCTGAACGCGCCCATATTGGCAGGTAAACCTAATCCGTAAACCGGACTTTGCCGATATAGGGCAGGTTCCGGTTGCGTTGCGCATAGTCGATCCCATAGCCCACGACGAACTCGTCCGGGATCGAAAAGCCGATCCATGTGGCTTTGAAATCCACCTCGCGCCGGGATGGTTTGTCAAGCAGCGCGATCGTGCGCAGCCGGGCGGGCTTGCGGGTGGCCAGAAATCGCGCCACATGGCTGAGGGTGTGGCCGGTATCGACGATATCCTCGACCACCAGCACATCCCGGCCTTCGATCTTGCCGCGCAAATCCTTGAGGATGCGCACCTCGCGGCTGCTTTCCATGCTGTCGCCGTAGGACGACACTTCCAGAAAATCGACCTCGACCGGCAGGTCAAGTTCACGCACCAGATCGGCGATGAACACGAACGACCCGCGCAGCAGGCCCACCACCACCAGCTTGTCGGTGCCCGCAAACTCGGTGCTGATATCGCGGGCCAGCGCCTCGACTCTTGCGGCGATGGATTTGGCACTGATCATCTGATCAATGACATAGGGTTTCAGGTCGGACATGCGGCACCGGGGATCAGGAAAGGTATGGAGAATCTCTATAGCGCGAACTGCCCGCCCGCGATAACCTGATCCTCTTTGAGGGGGAGATTAGTATGATCCGTCACATTTGCGTGGCAGTTTTTCTGGCTTTGGCCAGCCTGCAACCGGTTTTGGCCCAGACTGACGAAGAAGTAGCCACCGCAAGGCAGCAATATATTGACGGCGATTACGCCAGCGCCCTGCGGGTGCTGATCCCGGCGGCCGAGGCGGGCAATCCTCGGGCGCAGAATATTGTCGGCGCGGCCTATCAATATGGCAATGGCGGCTTGCCGCTGGATGTCGGGAAAGCCCTGCAATATTTCGGTCTGTCGGCGGCCCAAAACTTTCCATCCGCTCACCACAATCTGGGGGTCTTGTACGAAATCGGGATGGAGGGGTTGCCCCCGGATATGCAGGTCGCCCGTGAAAATTACGAAAAATCGGTGATGATCGGCTGGCTGGGGTCATATGAACCCTTGGCGCGGATGCTGCGCGACGGGATGGGTGGCCCGGCAGATGAGCCAAGGGCGATTGCCTTGCTGGAAAAAGGCGTGGCCGAGAATGATCCGGCCTCGATCCATGCGCTGGCCTATATGTATCATGATGGCGTGGCAGTGCCGGTGGATCTGGTCCGGGCGCGGGCCCTATATGCCCAGGCCGCTGCGGCGAATATCCCGCAGGCAATGAATGATTACGGCTTGATGCTGGAAAATGCCGAAGGTGGGCTGCCCGACCTGCCGGGTGCCATGGAACAATACCGCAACGCGATGTCTTATGGCGATGCCTATGCCGGGATCAACGCGGCCTGGCTGATCTTTAACCATATCGACGAATTTCCTGATCAGGTCGAAGGGCTGGCCCTGTGCTATTGGGCCCGCGACCATGCAAGCGCCGAAGACGCTGTTGAATATGGCGCGTCCTGCGATGCGGTCGCGGCCGGCTATTCCAAGGCGCAGGTTGAGTCAGCGGTCAAGCTGTCGGCGACCTTTTGACCATAAGCCGTGGAGTGGCTGCGACAAAACCTCCCCCTTGAAACTGGGGCCGGGCTGGCCGACATGACAAGGGTCACCACAGCCAAAGGCCGCGCATGTCGATCCATTCCGAAACCCGCATTCTGCCCTATTCGGCGGATCAGATGTTTGCGCTGGTCGCCGATGTGGCCAACTACCCGAAATTCCTGCCCTGGACTGCTGCCGCCCGGATCAGGTCGATTGAGGATTTGGGCGATCATCAGGAGATGCTGGCCGATCTGGTGATCTCGTTCAAAGTGTTCCGCGAACGGTTCGGCAGCAAAGTGACGCTTTGGCCCGCCAAACGCCAGATTGATACCGAATATCTGGACGGGCCCTTTAGCCATATGCAAAGCCGCTGGAATTTCCGGGATGTTCCCGGTGGCTGCGAAGTGCAGTTCTATGTCGATTTCGCGTTTCGCAATCGCCTGCTGCAGGGGGCGGCAGGGTTGTTCTTTAACGAAGCGATGCAGCGCGTCGTGCGGTCATTTGAACGGCGCGCCAAAGAGTTACATGGGTAAGGCTTACGAATTGAACTCATAAGCACGCTCGCCGTGGACTGACAAGTCAAGCCCGTTCGCCTCGGTCTCGGCATCGACCCGCAGCGGGGTGAACAGGCGCACGATCAGCACCAGAGCCACCGTCATCACCACGGTAAATCCGCCGACAATCGCCAAAGACCCCAGCTGCGCGGTCCAAGACCCAAGGCCAAAGGCCGCGATCATGATGGTTCCAAAGATCCCGCCCACGCCATGCACTGCAAAGACGTCCAGCGTGTCGTCTATCCTGATCCGGCCCCGGATCAGGCTGACGGCCTCTTGGCACAGGACCCCGGCCACGGCACCAATGATCAGCGCCTGTACCGGGCTGACAAAGCCGCTGGCGGGCGTGATCGAGGCCAGACCGGCAATGGATCCGGTGACAAGCCCCACCAGGGAGGAGCGGCCAAACTTGATCCGCTCCCATAATGCCCAGCTGAGCGATGCCGCTGCGGCTGACAGATGGGTGACGGTTATCGCCATGGCGGCATGGCCATCAGCGGCCAGTTGCGAGCCGCCGTTGAACCCAAACCAGCCGACCCACAGCATGGCGGCCCCGATGACGACCAAACCGGGGCTGTGTGGCGGTTTGGTCGCATCTTTGCGCCGCCCCAGAAACCAGGCCAGAATCAGCGCCGCGATCCCTGCGGTTTCGTGCACCACGATCCCGCCGGCGAAATCCTTGACCCCGGTTTCGCCAAAAATCCCACCCGCCGCCAGAAACCCGCCGCCCCAGACCCAATGGGCCACCGGGGCATAGCACAGCAGCATCCAAAGGCTTGAAAACACGACGACAAAGCCAAATCCCACCCGCTCGACATAGGCACCCACGATCAGGGCCGGGGTGATAATGGCAAAGGTCATCTGAAACGCAAAAAACAAGATCTCGGGCAGGGTTCCGGTCAGGCTGTCTGCGGTCACGCCGGTCAGGAAAGCCCGGCCCAGCCCGCCCCACAGCCCGCTTTCACCGGGACCAAAGGCGATGGAATAGCCCAAGGCGAACCAGAGCACGCTCATCAGGCAAGCGATGATATAACAATGCATGAACACGCTAAGGACATTGCGGGCCCGCACCAGACCGCCATAAAACAGTGCCAGCCCCGGCAAAGTCATGAACAGGACCAATGCCGTGGCAACCATGATCCAAGCTGTATCTGCGCCGTTCATCCCAAGCCCCCTGATGTTTTGCCTGCGCAGGGAGCGGATTCTGAGTGCCTGTAAAAGCGGCTTTGGTGGAATCAGGCGCCCTACATCTAAGCAATGTCGAAAATGGCTAGTTTTTCAACGACCAGCTTGGGGTCTGCTTAGGGATTGGGCGAAAATGAATCGACAGCTGCCAGCAACAGTTGCAAGGCGTGATCCACCGCTGCGGCCCGAACAGCGGCCCGGCCTGCTGCGCCAAACTCGATGGTTTCGGTCTGCACAGTTGTGCCTGACGCGATGCCAAAACAGACCCGGCCTTCGGGTTTGAACTCGGACCCGCCGGGCCCGGCAATGCCGGTGACTGACACGGCGATTTGGGCGTCAGAGGCCGCCAATGCCCCCAGTGCCATTTCAGCGGCCACCGGTTCGGATACAGCGCCGACCCGGTTCAGGGTGGTTTGCGCCACCCCGAGCATCGCTACCTTCGCCGCATTGGTATAGGTTATAAAGCCGCGGTCAAAAATGGCTGACGACCCGGCCACATCGGTGATGGCCCCGGCCACCAGCCCGCCCGTGCAGCTTTCTGCTGTGGCGATATGCAGCCCTTTGGCCTGTGCCCGGGCCAAAAGGTCAGCGGCCAGGCTCATGTCAACAAGCCATGATAGATCCCGGCCAACAGCATGACGCCCAGTCCGGCAAACGCTCCGGCGATCACATCATCCAGCATCACGCCAACCGCATCGCCGCGCCGGTCGGCCCAGCCAATCGGGCCCGGTTTCCAGATGTCGAACAGCCGGAACAGGATGAACGCAGCCAGCCAGCCCGGCCAAAGGGCGATAAGCGGCACCCCGGCGTGCCAGCCGCCAAAGGCCACCGGCAGCAGCGCCAGCCATTGACCCGCGACCTCGTCGATCACAATTTCAGAGGGGTCTTTGTCAGCCGAGCCAGCGATTTGCTGGCCGATGGTCCATATCCCCAAAACCGTGGCAGCAACCGTTTTCAACAGCAATAACCACGGTCCGCCAATGACATAGATCAGCAAGGCAAGGGGCAGGGCGGCCAGTGACCCCCATGTGCCCGGCGCGGGGCGCAGCAGGCCGACATAACAAAACGTGTTAATGAACCTGATCATGATTTCACCAGTGTTGCTGTGGCCATCGCCGCAATCCCCTCGCCCCGGCCAGTAAAGCCGAGCTTTTCCGATGTGGTGGCCTTGATGCTGACCCTGTCGCTGTCGATCCCCAAAATCCGCGCAACCTCGGTCCGCATCGCCGCCGCATGCGGCCCGATCTTGGGCAATTCGCAGATCAATGTGCAATCGACATGGGTCAGGGTGAATCCATGGGTCCGGGCCAAAGCCACAGCATGGGTCAGAAAGATGTGGCTGGCCGCCCCTTTCCACTGTGGGTCTGAGGGCGGGAAATGCTGGCCGATATCGCCCATCGCCAGCGCGCCATAGATCGCATCTGTCACCGCATGCAGGCCGACATCGGCATCGGAATGGCCGTTCAACCCTTGGGTAAACGGGATTTTGACGCCGCAGAGCCAGACATGGTCGCCCGGTTCGAACCGGTGCACATCAAACCCATTGCCGACACGGATATCCATCTGTTTGTCCATCAACCGTAGTGCGCGGGCGAAATCCGCCTCAAGGGTGATCTTTAGATTGTCCTCATCACCGGGGACAATCACAACTTCGATCCCGGCGGCGCGGGCAATGGCGACATCATCGGCGGCGTCGCCGGGATGGGACCGATGGGCGGCCAGAATATCGTCAAGCCAAAACCCTTGTGGGGTTTGGGCGCGAAACAGGCCAGCGCGGTCCTGGGTTCCGGTGACACGGCCGTTTGCGCCATGCCAAAGCGCATCGGTGACCGCGACGGCAGGGGCGGCAGCACGGGCGGATTGCAGCGCGGCCAGCACCGAGGTGATCAATGCTGTCGACACCAGGGGCCGGGCCGCATCATGGATCAGAACAATGTCGGCCTGCCCCTCGATCGCTTGCAACCCGGCCAGCACCGAAGCAGACCGGGTGGATCCACCGGCGACGGCAAGCCAGCCTGTATGGAGCCGCTGCAACGGGCCATCCCTGTCATCAGGATGCAGAACCAACACTTTGGGGCCAATCGCCGCATGATCGGCAAAGACCTGCATCGCCCGTGCAGCAACGGTAAGGCCCGCCAGATCGCGCCATTGCTTGGGCACCGGCCCGCCCACCCGCGTACCACGCCCTGCCGCTACAATCACTGCCGCTACCCGCATCTGGCCCCCCGGTTTTGCAGACTGTCCTAAAGCCTGTCAGAGGGGCGTGCAAATACTGTGTCAGTGACACGCGCGATGCACATAAAACAGGCAGAACCTGTCTGGCACCACTTTCGAGGGGTGGTTCGGTTGTAACACCTGCGGCGGCGGGCTAAGTCTGACAAATGCGCATAACTATTAGGCAATCGACTGTTCAAGTGGCACCAACAACCGAAATCCGCCTTGGCGGGATGATGCTGCACCCGCCGGTGGCCCTGTCGCCCTTGGCCGGGATCACCGATTTGCCATACCGGCAGTTGGTGTCTGGCTTTGGCGTGGGCTGGGTCGTGTCGGAAATGGTGGCATCACAGGAAATGGTTCAGTCCAAGTCCGGCGTGCGGGAAAAGGCCGAACTGGGCCTTGGTCAGGCCAATACGGCGGTGCAACTGGCCGGGCGAGAGGCGCATTGGATGGCCGAGGCTGCCCGCATGGTCGAGGCGAATGGCGCGCAGATCATTGATATCAACATGGGCTGCCCGGCCAAAAAGGTCACCAATGGCTATTCCGGCTCGGCCCTGCTGAAGGATCCGGACCATGCCCTGACCTTGATCGAGGCGGTGGTGAATGCGGTCAAAGTGCCGGTCACATTGAAAACCCGGCTCGGCTGGGATGACGCCTGCCTGAATGCCGCCGATGTCGCGCGGCGTGCAGAACAGGCGGGGATCAGGCTGGTCACGATCCATGGCCGCACCCGCTGCCAGTTTTACAAAGGGGCTGCTGATTGGGGCGCAATCCGGGCGATCAAGGATGCCGTCAGTATCCC
>JANOMH010000682.1:0-3490 GCA_031420215.1 Rhodobacterales bacterium
GTCATGATTTCAAAGGCTTGCGGCCCGGTCCGGGTGACTGAGGCGGTCATATGGCCCAACATGGTCCGGACAGTTTGCCCCGGCGCCAGCGCCGCCGCCCGCAAATCGACCGGAACCAGTCGGGCCAATACCGCCTCGGCCGCCACGCCGTCGATCTGCACCACCGCCTGCGCATCGGACTGGTCAGTCAGGGCGGCGACGGCGGTCAAGGACAGCGGCGGCTCGACCCCGCAAAGCAGGGCCCGGCCCTGCCCGGCCCAGATGATCCGGGCGGGGCCGGATGTCATGGTTTCGCCGGGAACAGGAAACCGCAATCCCTCGACCGTCAAAGCCTCGGTCACGGCGTCACTTTTGCCCTGAAATGGCGCGATAGATGTGACCGGACCTAGCATCACTTCGCTCAGGGTCACGTCACCAAAGGTTTGCGGCAACAGCCCGGCGCAGGCGGTGTTTGCAATCAGTTTAGCCACGCAAGCGCCCCCCGTCTTTGTCCACAAACACCGGATCGCAGACGGTGCATTCGGTTTCTACCCCGCGCAGATGATCGACCAGCCGGACCACTTCGCCAATCCGCGCCCTGCCCCGTTTCAAAAAGCCCAGCGCAACGGTCGTGCCACAGGTCGGCGAATAACCGACCGAGGTGACATAGCCCTGATCGTTGGTGCGCACCGCCTCGGCCCCCTGATCGAACAGATGCGCCCCGGCCAGAATTGTGCCGGACTTGGCCACGGGTGTGAGGCCAACCAGTTGCTCGCGGTCATCATCCAACAACCCCGGCCGGCGCGACATGGTCTGACCGATGCAATCCTTTTTCAGACTGACCATCCGGTCCATGCCAATATCAAAGGCAGTGGTCCGCCCATGAATTTCGGCATGGGTGATGAACCCCTTTTCAATCCGCAACACATTCAGCGCCTCAAGCCCGTAAGCCCCGCCGCCCAGCGATTCCGCCTGTGCCAGCAACAGCCGATACAGCGACGCGCCATAGCGGGACGGCACCGCAACTTCATAGGCATGCTCGCCTGAAAACGAGATCCGGAACAATCGCCCGGATACGCCAGAGACCATGACCGGACCGCAACCCATATAGGGGAACTGGTCATCATCAATGGGCAGATCGATGGTCGCATTGACCAGATCCCGTGCCTTAGGTCCGGCAAGCGAAAACTGTGCCCATTGCTCGGTCACCGAACAGATTTGCACATCCAGATCGGGACGCAACCCTTGGGCCACAAAGTCCAGATGCCGCATCACCAGCCCTGCGGCCGCAGTGGTTGTGGTCAGCACATAATGGCTGTCACCCAGCCGCGCGCAGGTGCCGTCATCCATGACGAACCCATCCTCGCGCAGCATCAGGCCATAGCGAACCTTGCCGATTGCCAGTGTTGAAAACGTGTTGGCATAGACGAAATCAAGGAAAGCAGCCGCATCCGGCCCCTGAATGTCGATCTTGCCCAGCGTGGACACATCGCAGACGCCCACGGAGCTGCGGACCATGTTCACCTCGCGGTCACAGGATTGCCGCCAGTGGGTTTCGCCGGGTTTGGGGAAATACGACGCGCGATACCACAGGCCCGCCTCGATCATCGGGGCGGCCCGGTCCAGCGCGACGGCGTGGGAGGTGGTAAAGCGTTGCGGGGCAAAGCCTTTGCCTTGCGCAGTGGCGCCCAAGGCGGCCACGGATACCGGGGAAAAGGGCGGGCGGAAGGTAGTGGTGCCGGTTTCGGGAATGCCCCGCCCGGTTGCGTCGGCGAGAATTGCCAGCGCCGCTACATTCGAGTTCTTGCCTTGATCGGTGGCCATCCCTTGGGTCGTGTAACGCTTCATATGCTCGACCGATCGGAAATTCTCTTGTGCCGCCAGATGGATATCTTTGACCGTCACGTCATTCTGAAAATCCAGCCATTTGCGGCCCTTGCCTTCGACAGCCCAAACCGGATGGATGGTATAGGCTGCATTTTCGGCATCAGGCAGGGCCATGACCGGGGCTTTCAGGCCCAACTCGGTCAGGGTTTCAGTGGCGACACGCAGACCATCGGCAAGACAGGCCTGGGTCGAAAAAACCCCGTTCGCCGCCCCTGCCACGGCCATTCCGGGGATCATGCCGGGGACAGGGACAAAGGACGCAATAGCCTCGTTCCACACCGGACGGCCATTCATGTGACAGGTCAGATGGACCGACGGGTTCCAGCCACCCGAAATCGCCAGGCAATCGGTGCGGATCAGCCTTTGGCCGCCCGCATGCTGGACCATGATGTTTTCAAGGCCAATCCGGCCCGTCGTGGCGATCACCGATCCACCGGTCAAGACCGGGAAATCGCCGGTGATCCGGGCATCGTCGCGGGCATCGATCAGGGCTGCAACTTTGACCCCTGCGGCCACCAGATCCCGTGCGGTGCGATGGGCGTCGTCATTATTGCCATAGACCGTGACCTCGCGGCCCGGAGCCACGCCCCAGCGGTTCAGATAAGCGCGCACTGCCCCCGCCGTCATGATGCCGGGCCGGTCGTTGTTGGGGAATGCAATCGTGCGTTCAAGCGCGCCCGCGCACAGGATGCTGCGCTTGGCGACGATCCGCCAAAAGCATTCCAGCGGCAAGTTCGGGTCACGCGGGCGGTGCTGGCCAACGCGTTCGAGCGCGCCAAACGTGCCCTGGTCATAGGCCCCGGTGATTGTGGTGCGGGGCATCAGGCGGACGTTAGGCAGGGCTTTGAGTTCGGCCAATGTCTCGGCGACCCACAGGTGCGCTGGCTGGCCATTGATCGGGTCGGATTCGGCCAAGAGCCGTCCGCCCATCTGTGCATCCTCATCCGCTAAAATCACATCAGCCCCGGCCCGCGCGGCGGTCAATGCGGCCATGAGGCCCGCTGGCCCGGCGCCGATCACCAGAACATCGCAAAACGCAAAGGCCCGTTCATAGCGGTCGGGGTTATTCTTGCCCGACAGCGCCCCCAGCCCCGCAGCCCGCCGAATGATCGGCTCATAGAGTTTTTCCCAGAACGCCCGCGGCCACATGAAGGTCTTGTAGTAAAATCCGGCACTGAGGAACGGGGCAATAACATCATTGATGCTGAGCAAGTCACGCCGCAGGCTGGGCCAGCGGTTCTGGCTGCGTGCCTCTAACCCGGCATAGATCTCTTGCACGGTGGCCCGGATATTGGGTTCAGTACCGGCCCCCGACCCGATGGTCATCAGGGCATTGGGTTCCTCTGACCCGGCGGTCAGCACCCCGCGCGGGCGGTGATATTTGAAACTGCGGGCCATGAGTTTGACGTCGTTGGCCAGCAGCGCCGAGGCCAGCGTATCGCCCTCAAGTCCTTGAAACATCTGCCCGTCAAAGGTGAAATTGACGGATTTTGTGGGGTCAAGCAGGCCCTTGCCAGCGATCCTCATCGGGGTAACCCGGCGGATAGGACTGACCCGGTCACGGCATGGGTCACCGTGTTTCGATCGACCCTGATCCATGCGCCACAGGGGTCATGATACCACA
>JANOMH010000683.1:0-2107 GCA_031420215.1 Rhodobacterales bacterium
GTGTTCGGGCGTGGCATCCGGTTGCCGAAATCATCGTAGTTGCGGAACAGGGCAAGACGGCCGTTTTCCAGCGTGGTCTCGGTGCCATCATCGCTGACCCGGTCAAAGCCGGAGACGTACTTGTAAATCAGCTCCGATGTCGCCGTGTTGTTGCAGACAACGATGAACACCGGCGGGACGCCGATCCCTTCCTCTTGCCAAAGATGGAAAGTTTTTTCGTAATGCCCATAGAGGGCCTCAAGTGCTGTCAGCAATTCGGCAGGCAGGCTGAGCGGATCGAGCGCCTTTCCGGCGACACGACCCTTCTTGGGAAGCTTCTTGCCGATGTGTTCCCAGAGGTTGCGGAATTTCGGGGTGTCACCGCCAGGGATATTGTCGGCCACTGGTACGCGCGGCAGCTTCACGATGCCGCATTCAATGGCGTCCATCAGAGAGAAATCCGACATCGTCCACGGGAATAGCGTGCCCTCGATATAGCCAGAGCCGCGCAGGAAGAACGGGGTCGCGGACAGATCATAGACTAGGCTGATGCCCAGCTTGCGCCTGACGGCCTCTAGTCCCGAAATCCACATCCGGGCGGCTTCGTTGTTTTCCTTGGCCTCGCTCTTGTCGTCACCTTTTAGATCACCCTCAGTGTCGCCAGCCGCATCCGTGACCCGTTCGCGATAGCAGTGATGGGCCTCATCGTTCATAACGACGATGTTCTTCTGGCCCATCAGATCGCCCATGACCCGCTGGATCATCTCGCCTTCAGTCTCAAGGGTCTGGACCTTGTCGCCGCGCCAGCCTTCTAGGGCCTGACGGGTGCCTTTGGCGATCACTAGTTTTTCCCGCAACTTGAAGGCGTGGTAATTGGTGATGACGATCTTGGCGCTCTGGATGTCACGGAGCATATCGGGCGGCGTGATTTCGCGGCTGCGATAATAACTTTCGGGATCGTTGGGCATCAGAACGCGCAGCCGGTCACGGATGGTGATGCCGGGCGAGACGATCAGGAAGCGGCTGGAAAACTGCTTGCTGTTGGGATGGCGCACGGCATTGACGGTTTGCCAGGCGATCAACATCGCCATGACGGTGGTCTTGCCCGCACCCGTCGCAAGCTTCAGCGCAAGGCGCATCAGTTCGGGGTTCGCCTGTTCGTTCGCCCCTTTGATGTGGGTCCAGAACTTGGCGACGCGCGGTCCCATCTTGGGCGCTACTTCCGTCAGCCAGATGGCGGTTTCCACAGCTTCGATCTGGCAGAAGAATGGGCGGATGCCTTCAAATTTATGGTGCCGCCAGTGCTGCAGAAGACGTGCGGTCTCCGACGTCACCAACCATTGATCGGGGTTGGGCAGGCTGCGCCAGGTTTCGACATAGCCCCGAACCTCATTGATGATCGGGGTCGGGTTGTATTCCTGATCGGTCGTCGAAAGATCGTCATTGGCACCAAGCAGCAGGGCACCCTGCTTCGTGTTCTGCCGTTGTTTTTTGCTCTTTGGAACGGGTGTGATGAGATCTGAGCGCCGACGATTATCCAAGATGCGGTTCGTGGGCTGACCATCGGGGTCCAGTTCCCTATGCCTGCCCGGATACGCATATGGGGAATTCAGGATCGGTTTTTCGAAGAACTGCTCAGACATCCACGGCACCTTTTCCGAGGTTTCCTTTTACGGATGCCTTCTGCTCATCAATCCAGCCATCAATATCGTCGTGCTTGAATCGCCATTGACCGCGAACCTTGAAGGCCGGAATCTGACCATTGCGTGCCATCGTGTACACGGTTTTCTCTGCAACCTTCAACAAAACCGCGACCTCTGGCAAAGTGAGAATTGGGTCCGACATGGACCTGCTCCTTCCCGAAATGTGCAAAATGAAGCTGCCAGACTTTGCCAGCCTTTACTAGCGGTTGATTGCCCTTAGTTGCGTCGTGAGCCACGGCCGCACCTTCGGCATCGCCGCCGTCACCTCCATCTCCCGCAGCATGCCACCCGCCACCAGCCCATCCCTCACCCAATCCAGCGCCTGCCACCAATCGTCATAGCCGCGTCGGGCGGAGGCGATCTGTTCCGGGTGGGGTCGCCAGGTGACCGGGCAGGCCAAGACCTCCACGCTGCGCCAGCGCCTG
>JANOMH010000684.1:0-3867 GCA_031420215.1 Rhodobacterales bacterium
TGCTTTGGACCATTTCAGTTCGACCGCACGCCCCCGCCATACATCGCATGACCATTGCGCATATCCCTTGGCGACATCGCGTCCGAAGCGAGCAAGGCGACTTGCGTCCGGTTGAGCGCGCCAAATTTCTTCATCACTTGCCTGACGAAAATCTTGACGGTTGCGTCAGAAATCTCAAGCAACCGGGCAATCTCTTTGTTCGATTTTCCAAGTTTCAACATATCGACGATATCTTTCTGGCGCATCGTCAGCGCAGGGTGACAGTCAGGACTGATCAACGCAGACAATTCCGTCATCGGTGGATTTCTGGCCCCGGCCAGACGCATGTGCGTCACGTTTGACATATCAAGCGCAGATGGGTCGGCCATAGGAAAGGCTTGGGTCAGGCCCGGCCTTTGCTGGATTGCCCTTGATGCGTGCGCTTTGTTGTTCAGGTTAACCAGAGAGGATTGCTTGAAACAGGTTCCCCCTGACAGAATGAATTCAATGGCCGCGATGGCAAAGGACACGTTCATTGTTGTGGAAATGAGTCCATTTATGCCCAATTCAATGGCCAGGCTAACCTCCTCGTCTGAATCGAGGTCACAAAAGATTGCTAATCGCCGCCCACCCAGAATATCCAACAATCCGCGCACGGTCCGTGCAAGATCAGGATCAGCCAGTGACGTGCCACCAGTGGCGAGAATGCACATTTCGTGCATCTGCCTGTCCAGTGTGGCCGCACCAATGCTTTCGGCGCAATCGGTTGCAACAATCTTTACTGCTGATCTTTCCGCCCAAGCAGCAAGAAAGCCAGATATAGCAACTCTTCGAATTTCATGATCATCCAGCAGCCAAATAGTTGATTTAATATCGGACATTACCTAACCCCACGGCTAGTCGCCCGTTGCTCCACAATGCAATAATTATTAGTTCCCGGGCATTAGGAGGAGCGACGATCAACCAGCATTGAAAAATTCTCTTCATCCCTGATATGAAGGTTAACGTTTCCTCAACCTATTGTCCAGACCGTCAACAGCGCTAACGGGGGTTCGACGAAAACCCAGACAGGTCAGAATTAAGACATTGAAAATCCTTAATTATTTTTACAAGACTTGATCTGAAAAATGAACTCATGATTAACTCGCAGTAAATTGATCTGCGGCCCTTCTATCCATGGTAGTGGGTTCCGAAATTCGATTCAACCTTGAGGAGATTTTCAGAGCTGGAAAAGGGTTAGACCCGTTGATAAAGCGAATCATTCTCACCTAGGAAAATGAGGTAGTCGTATGAGGAAAGCGATCTGTATCCGACAATCCCGGACAGGGTCGCAAAGAACAATGAGCTTGTAAGAACAGCGTAGGCTGTTGTCCCAACAGTTGAAAAGAAAAGGAAACTGCAACTTATATTCACCAGCAGAAACAAGACCTGGACCGCAAGGAATGTACGTGTCCGGCTGCACAGGATCAGAACCGAACAGGCAAGATATCCGACTGATTGAAGTAGCACTGCGGCCAGGGCGACCTGCAACAATAGCAGCTGCTCCAGGCTGAAATTCAGCAAGCCGGACACAAAGGGTGAAAAAAGCGCCAAAGCGATAGTCACCGATGCCTGCACAAAAGCGATCCGGAACAGCCCGGACCAGACGACATGGCAAAGCCTGGCCACGGCCTCTTTGATCACCGACAGCGTGGCATGGTCCCGCATCGTTTGCCTGAAATCATCGACGGCCTGCTCTATCTCACCGTCATTGAACAGGAACATGGCGGCGAATGTCGGGATGATTGACAACTGCGCCAAAAACATGACGTTGTCATAAAGTTCAAAATGCAAGAACCCGGCGGCTGACCTTGCACCAACGGGGCCGAACCAAAAGAACCACTTGTCGGCCCAGACGGTGGCCACCGCCAGAAACACGGCCAACCCAAGATGCCGCATCGCCCAGGTGTGTTTGTCCAGCAATGTCATTGCGGCCTTCAATTCGTCCAGTTGCTTGCCAAACTGCCGGCTCACATGGGCAAGTGACAGCCCCGCCGCCAGATACAGACCCACCGCGAACGACCAGACCGGCAAATACGCTGATGCCTGGAGCGGGCCGGAAAGCAGGCAAAGTCCGACCGTCACCGCCATACCAGCCGAAAACGCGCCGATCATCACCCGGTAAGACCTGAGCGCACCCAACACGGCAAAGCTGATCCAGAGCATCGCAGCCGCAACGGACAGAAACACGTAAGCAAAGACAAGCCCGAGCGGATGCAGGCCCAGCGCGAGGCTGATAAATATCGCCAGCAATTGCCCGATCAGACCCGCCCTGACAGCGGCCACTAAAAAAATCTCAAGGACAAGGTTGCCTTGGTTTTCCTCAACATTGCTCCGCACCGCCCTTGCGACGATCACTCCTATTGGTGCCGCCACAAGTGAGGCAAGGCAAAACGCATAAGTGACGCTCAAATTAAGGTTTTCGATCGCTGGTTTTCCCAGCACCGGTTGCAACCAAAGCGCGATGATTGCCAGTGCCGTCACCGCGACAAGCCACGGACCCGCTATCACCACGATCGCCGCTGCAAACCGCCAAGTCGGACCAAGCACCCCGCCGCTAAGCCACCATGCGACGCTATTTGCCCGCGCCGTCAAAGTCAATTTGCTGTCTGGTTGCAAGGTCATGCAGAGATCAGGTCGGAATAGAGGTTCAGATACTGCGATGCCGATTTGGCCGAGGTGAAATGCGTCGCCACCCGGGCACGCAGAACCTCGCCACAGTGCCGCCGCAGGTCTTTGTCCTGCAGCAATTCGACCACCGCCGCGCCTATTGCGTCTGTATCCATGGGCGGAACCACCCGCCCACCAGAGCCAAGACTGGGCGATTCACCGGGCATGCCTTCGATGATGTCGCGACACGACCCCACATCAGTCGCAACACAGGCTATCCGCGCAGCCCCCGCTTCGAGCAAGACCAGCGGCTGCGCCTCGCTTATGCTGGTCAGCACCAGAACATCGATGCGGGACATATAGTCGAAAATATTGACCTTCCCGGTGAATTGTATGGTCTCGCTTAACCCCAGCTCCTCAACGGCCTTTTCGCACATGTCAAAATAGGCCTGGTCTTCGTCCGTGGGCCCCAGGATCAGGATCTCGACATTGGGAATCTCCCGTCGGATGATGGCAGAAGCCGCAATAAAGGCCTGAATATCCTTGATCGGCACCACCCGGCCAATCAAGGCGACAGTCGGAGGACGGTTTTTGGCTGCTGGCGGCATGGCGTCGAACTTGGCAAGGTCAATGCCGTTCGGAATGACCCTAAGCTTGGCTTCCTTCGCCCCCAGCGCGCGTTGCATGGCCTGATTTTCACCATAAAGCGTGGTGATTTCAGCGGCGGCAGCATAGGCGATCCGGGAATATGACTCAAATGATTGGATCCAGAAGTCCCGGACATCGGTCCGTTGATCCATGCTGGCGAGTTCGGTCTTGATCGTGTCATTGATCCATTCCGCCATGATAATGTCGATCCGGCGTTCATTGGTATAGATGCCGTGCTCGGTTATCGCGGCCCGGCGGCCGGATTGCAGGGCTGCGCGGGCGGTAAACAGGCCGGCGTAACCAGTCGAAATGGCGTGATAAGATTTGGCGGCTGGAATCGGCGCTGTGAGCAAGGCAAACAGACCGCCCACCAGACTGCGCCACGCCCAAAAGAAGTCAGAGAATGACGCTTGCGGGCAAAGCCGCTGGTAAGTGCGAAGCATGGCGCGCCACGCCGTCCCGGAACCCAGAAGTTCGGAATAAGTTGGCGCGCTTGCCATGCGGGCCCAGGCAAACGGGGCCCGCCGCACAGGGGATGCAACCATTGCGGCAAGTTCGGCGAAAGCATCGATATCCCCGTCCCGGAGCACC
>JANOMH010000685.1:0-3752 GCA_031420215.1 Rhodobacterales bacterium
GTTGGTGGCGGGATAAGTGTAGATGTCGTTCAACAGCCCGGTGCCGGGGCGACAAGTGCGCAACGGCCTGCGTCGGGTGTTGCGCCGGTCCAAAGGACAGCGTCGCCCGCTGGGAGCAAAGAAACAGGGGATTTGGCTGACCCCCACCCCCACCCTCACGCCCTGATCTCCCCCTCGCCCAATTCCGCATCATCCACTGCGTCCTGATCCAGGCCGGCCACAACAGGCTCGGCAACCGGCTCAACCGCCTCTACCTCAGCCGGGCCAACCTTCTCGACCCCTGAACAAATAATCTGCACCACCGGGGCCGCCTCGGCCGCTGGTTCAGACATTGCTGTCCGCCCGGCACTGGCGTTGCCACGCGCGCCCCCGGCCAGTTCGACACCCTCCTCATAGAACCGCCGCGCGATGGCGGCGTTCATTTCCGACCGGACATGCAGGCCAAAGTTGATGTCGCGCACAACCGCCCTGATCTCGAAATTCATCGCGTCGGCCCCGAACCCCATCAGCACCACGACAGGCGGCGGGACCAGCAGGACCATGGGATGCGCTTCGGCAATCTCGCGCAGGATCGCCATCACCCGGTCGCCATCGGGGCCGAACATCACCGCCACCGGCAGGGTGACGCGACCCACGGCGTTGCCACGGGTCCAGTTGGTGACCTGCCCCGAGACCAGATCGGCATTGGGGATGATCACATTGGTGCGGTCAAAGGTCTCGATCCGGGTCGAGCGGACCGAGATGTCGCGGACATAGCCCATCTTGCCGCCAACCTCGATCCAGTCGCCTTCGGATATGGGCCGCTCAATCAGCAGGATGATCCCGGCCACAAAGTTCGACACGATATTCTGCAGGCCAAAGCCGATACCCACAGACAGGGCACCCGCCACAATCGCCAGATTGGACAGATCAATCCCCGCTGTGGTGATCGCCATGACAGCGGCCAGAAACACCCCGATATAGCCGAGCCCGGACACCAGCGCGTTCTGGCCCCCCGGATCAATCCGGGTTTTCGGCAGGACGGTGGTTTTCAGCGTGCTCTGGACCAGCCGGGTAAGCATGTAACCCAACACAAAGACCACCACAAAGGTCACGAAATCGGTGGGCGAAATCTGAGTTTCGCCGACCGCAAAGCCTTCGCGGAACCGGGCCCATAATTCGTTCAGATCCTGCTGCCGTGCCCCCCAGATCAGGGCGGCCACGGGAAGTGCGATCAGGATCAGGCAGAACCCCGCCAGCACCGGGATCAGTGCATCCCGGTTCCCTTCGTCGGTGCGCATCACCAGCGTATGAAGGTCAAACACCAGCCCCTGGGCCAGGATGACCAGTCCGATCAGACCCAGGGTCATCACAAACGGATAGATCAGTGCCTGAGCTGCTGCCGCATAGCCGAGCAAGGCCAACAGCACCGAGGCCAGCGCCACCGCAATCGAAATCCGGCCCACCCAATGCAGGGCCGAGCGGCGAAAACTGAGTGGATCGGGCCCAGCCTCGGCCGCCTCTGCCACAGGGGCCCGGTTCAGGAAGGTGGTGCCGATCCGGAACAGATGCAGCGCCAAAAGTCCCTCGACCGGCAATGTCACGATGGCCGACACCGCCGCTGTCACCTCGCCTGCTGCCAGAAAGGCGTTCAACATCGTGCCAATCGCCAAAAGCCAGCCCAGTTGCACAAAACAGGCCCGGGTCTTTTGCCGCCGCTCCGGGGTGAAATCCAAAGGCGGGAACGGGACGGCCAGCGGGCCAAAGAAATGCCCGGCCAGCCAGTTGGTCAGCACCACCGAAAACCATGCATAGGGCAGCGCATCAACCAGTTGCTGGGTCCGGAACCCCAGCAGCCCCGAGGCTGACAGCGCCGTGGTCAGCGCGTAAATCCCCAGCATCGGCACCACGAGCTGGCCCAGCGACATCGCCAGTTGCCACAAGCCCCGGCCCCGGCTGGTGCGCAGCACAAAGCGGCGCTGCAGCACGTCGACCCAAGCCCGCCCCCGCAACAGCAACACCCCGGCAATCACCAAAAGCCCGATCACCTTGGGCAACGCCTGCACAAACCCCTCGCGCCGGCCTTCGCTGCGCAGGCTGGCACGAACCTCGGCAAACAGGCCATAGGTGCGTTCTGTCACCGTGCCCGCCGCTTGCGCCCAATAGGCAGGGTTCAGCGGGGATGGGCCCCGGGTCAGCAGCTCATTGGCCTGCCCCTCGCGGATCAGCCCGTCAATTTCGCCAATCAATCCATTGGCATGGGCATAGGCCTCGGTCGCCAACACCACTGGCGCGCGCAGCCGGGCCAGTTGATCCTCCAGCGCCGCGCGCCGGGCCGCGACCTGCTCATTTTCGCCGACGCCAGTATCAACTTTAAGGCCCAAAGCCGCGATCTGGGTCCGCACCGTGGCGATCCTTGTGCTGTTTTCGGCCTGCGCGGTCAGGAACTTGTCGCGCCAGCCGACCAGATCGGCGCGCAGCCGCTCCAGCGCAAAAGTCGATCCGCGCCCGAGTTCCGACATCGCCTCGGTGCGTTCGGCTGTGCGCGCCCAGGCGGTGTAATCCAGGCCTCCGGCCACATAGGCCTGTTCCGGCCCGGTGACCCCCGGCACCTGTGCTGTCAGCAGATCCTGCACCGCCGGCGGCACTTGTATGGTGCCACGATCATCGGTGGTTTGCGCACAGGCCGGACCCTGCCACAGTGCAAAGGTCAGACCCAAAACGGCGAAACCAAATCTCATGCGTCCTCGAACACTCCGGGAATCGACGACGGCCCAAGGTCCAGCCAGCCCGGCACCGGCAAACCTTTGTCGCGCAGGAAGCCGGGGTTGAACAATTTCGACTGATAGCGGTTGCCGTAATCGCACAGGATGGTGACGATGGTCTTGCCGGGCCCCATGTCGCGGGCCATCCGTATGGCTCCGGCGATATTGATCCCGGTCGATCCACCCATGCACAACCCCTCGTGGGCCAACAGGTCGAACACGATGGGCAAGGCTTCGGCATCGGGAATGTTGTAGCTGAAGTCTGGGCTGAACCCCTCAAGATTGGCGGTGATCCGGCTTTGGCCAATGCCTTCGGTGATGCTGTCGCCTTTCATGGTCAGGGTGCCGTTGGTATAAAACGAATGCAGGGCCGCGCCATCCGGGTCGGCCAGCCCGATCTTGACGCCCTTGGGCTGCAGGGCCATTGCGACGCCTGCCAAGGTGCCACCCGATCCCACGGCACAGATGAACCCATCAATCTTGCCTTGGGTCTGCTCCCACATCTCGGGGCCTGTCCCCTCAATATGCGCCTGCCGGTTCGCCACATTGTCAAACTGATTGGCCCAGATCACGCCATTGGGGTTGGTGCGGGCCAGTTCGGCGGCCAGACGCCCGGAATAGCGCACATAATTGTTCGGGTTCTTGTAGGGGGCGGCGGGGACCTGCACCAGTTCCGCGCCAGCCAGCCGGATCATATCCTTCTTCTCCTGGCTTTGGGTTTCGGGGATCACGATCACCGTCTTGAACCCCATGGATGCGCCGACCAGCGCCAGCCCGATGCCGGTATTACCCGCCGTCCCCTCGACAATGGTGCCACCGGGCTTCAGCTCGCCCCGGGCAATCGCATCGCGGATGATATACAACGCGGCGCGGTCCTTGACCGACTGGCCGGGGTTCATGAACTCGGCCTTGCCCAGGATCTCGCACCCGGTCAGTTCCGAGGCGGCCTTCAGCCGGATCAGCGGGGTGTTGCCCACAGTGGCGGCAAGGTCGGGTTTGATCTGCATG
>JANOMH010000686.1:0-2862 GCA_031420215.1 Rhodobacterales bacterium
CAAGAGCATCGGCAGGGTGCGGAGCATGGGGCGGCCTATGGTGCGGGACATTTGTCTTGTCAGTTTACGATATCCATTGGTTCAAGCAATCACCTGCGAAAGCACACACGAGCAGGATGCGACGTATTGGACTCAGTATAGTCCGTCGGCATCGAAGCGACTTCTCTGGGGGTTCGCGATGACGGAGGGTGGTGCCAGTCCGCGGGGTGGGCATGCGATGCTGGGTTGAAGTGCTTTATGGTTGAGGTCCCCGGATGGTGTTCCTTGCTGTGACGATTTCGGGTGCCCGCCCTGGGGGGCGGACGGGCACCGCCCGGCGCGCTAAAGCGCTTGATTCCGGGCGAAAAAAAGAGAACCGCTGAAGTTCAATCTAGGTTTACCCCGCCCGCCTAATACGGCATCGGATGCTCGCGGTGCAACGTATTGATCGACTGGACCAGCTCGGATGCCAAAACCACCTCGGTCCCGCCTAAAATCCGGTCAAGCTGGTCCACCGACGTCGCCCCAAAGATCGGGCAGCTGGCAAAGGGCCGGGTCCGGTGCCAGGCCAGCGCCATATGGACCGGATCAAGCCCATGTGCTGCGGCAAGCGCCTGATAGGCCGCCACAGCGGTAAAAACGCGCGGCGTTTTGCGCCCGCTCAGATCAGGGTTCAGGGTCATCCGGCTACCCTCGGGCACAGCGCCGCCCTGATATTTTCCGGTCAGCAGACCTGCGGCCAAGGGCGAAAAGGCCAGCAGGGTGACGCCCTCGTTCACGGCCATTTCGGCCATGTCGGTGTCATACATCCGGCAGAGCAGCGAATATTCGTTTTGCACCGATGCCACACGCGGGGCACCCATTGCAGTCGCCCGGTCGATCCAGCGGCTGGTGCCCCAGCAGCTTTCGTTGGACAGCCCAAAAGCACGGACCTTGCCCGCCTTGACCACGTCGGCCATTGCGCCCAATACGTCATCCATATGGGCCAAAGTCGCAGCCCGATCCTGTTTGGACGGGTCATATGTCCAGTTCTGCCGGAACATGTAGGACCCGCGCACCGGCCAATGTAACTGATACAGATCAATCACATCCGTCTGCAACCGTTGCAACGAGGCATCGACCGCCTGATGGATCGTCGGGCCATCATAGCCTTTGCCGCCGCGCACAAAATTCGGGTTGGGCCCGGCCACTTTGGTGGCAATCACCACGTCTGCCCGCCGCCCGGTGGCAGCAAACCAATTGCCGATGATCTGTTCGGACAGACCAACCGTTTCGGCCCGGACCGGATTGACCGGATACATCTCGGCCGTGTCCCAAAAGTTGATTCCGGCCGTAAGGGCCCGGTCCATTTGGCCATGCGCATCTGCCTGCGCCGTCTGATTGCCAAAGGTCATGGTGCCAAGGCACCATTCGCTCACCTGAATGCCGCTGCGGCCCAGTTCGATCTGCTGCATAAAATCCTGCCCTGCCCAAGGTTTGGCCCACCCTAGCCAGCGATTTGGCGCGCACAAGTGCGGATACACTGAACTGTGTTGGCAGAGATGATAAAACCCGGCATATGCTGCGCGGTATGAAGATTGCGATCATCCTGTTTGCCCTTGCAACTCCGGCCTTGGCCGACCCTGTGCCCTATATTCTGGACACCGCAGCATCCAGCGTCGGGTTCGAGGTGAATATGGGGGATCAGGCGGTCAAGGGGACAATGCCAGTGTCCGGGGCGACCCTGCTGCTCGATTTCGACCGCGTCGCCAATAGCACGATCAATGTGACACTGGACCCGTCCAGCACCCGGACCGGGCTGATCTTTGCGACCGAGGCGCTGAAGGCCGCAGAATTGTTGAATACAGCGGTTTACCCGCAGATTGCCTTTGTCAGCACCGGCGTCACGGCGGGGGCGGATGGCACCCAGGCCGAGGTGGATGGGCAGGTCACCATTCGCGGCGTGACCCGCCCGCTGCGCCTGCATGCGCAATTGTATCGGCAGGCCGGGACGATCGCAGGCGATATCGACAAGCTGTCGCTATTGCTGACCGGCACCCTGAACCGGAACGATTTTGGCGCTTCGGGTTATCCGGGGATGGTGTCGGATCAGGTGGTGCTACAGATCACGGCGCAGATTGACCGGGGGAATTAAGGGGCTGAGGTCTCTGGCCCTTTGGCTGCATTCGCACTAAACCCCCTTGGCAATCACTCTGCCAAAGGTAAGCGCATGGCCCGCCATCTGATCACGTCCGCCATTCCCTATATCAATGGGATCAAGCACTTGGGAAATCTGGTGGGCAGCCAATTGCCCGCCGACCTGTATGCGCGCTACCAGCGTGGGCGGGGGCATGAAGTGTTGTTTCTCTGCGCCACCGACGAACACGGCACCCCCGCCGAACTGGCCGCCGCCAAAGCCGGGGTTCCGGTCGATCAGTTCTGCGCCGAGATGCATCAGGTGCAGGCCGATATTGCCAGGGGGTTCCGCCTGTCGTTCGACCATTTCGGCCGGTCCTCCAGTGCGCAAAACCGGGCTTTGACCCAGCATTTCGCAGGCCGGCTGGCCGATGCCGGGCTGATCGAGGAAGTCAGCGAAAAGCAGGTTTATTCTAATGCGGACGGGCGGTTTCTGCCGGATCGGTATATCGAAGGCACCTGCCCGAATTGCGGGTATGACAAGGCCCGTGGCGACCAATGCGAAAACTGCACCAAGCAGCTGGACCCGACCGACCTGATCAACCCCCGCTCGGCCATTTCGGGGTCCACCGATCTGGAGGTGCGGCAAACCAAACATCTGTATCTGCGCCAATCGGCGATGCGTGGCCAATTGCAGGACTGGATTGATTCCAAGACCGACTGGCCGATTCTGACCACATCCATCGCCAAGAAATGGCTGAACGATGG
>JANOMH010000687.1:0-8229 GCA_031420215.1 Rhodobacterales bacterium
GGCCCCCGGCTGCCCGCTTTGGCCACTGTATCAGGCCTTGGGTCAACCGGGGCGCGGAGTCCGGGCGGATGTGCAGCTGGGGGGCGTGAAACTGCGCTGCTTTGCCATAGCAGATTGGCGGCAGGCCGGGTTTGACGGGCCGCCGTTAGCCCAGTCTGTCATGTTGGTTCAATCCGGCGGAACCGGGGGCCAAATCGTGGGCCAAACCTGCCGCATCTGCCCAAGCCCCGCCTGCCGCGCTCGCCGCGAGCCTTCGATATTGGGCTAGTGTTCGCCACCTGACCCAAGATTCCCATGGAGTCAGTGTATCCGACACGCGTGCAAAATCTCTGAGCGAAACTGTCAGATGAAAGCTGGGCGTCCTTTGCAGTCTTTGCGCAGCATGAAAAGAGGGCAGCGCCTGACCGCCGGGTGGGCGCAGCAATGCGGGTTCTGCAAGCTTTATGGTGCCGCCACTGCGCAAGAAATTTTAGGCACCGCTGCTACAGGAGCGCCCGACCGTGGGGGCGGTCAGGCGCTGCCCGGCGGCACTGAGCGCCTTGATTCCGGGCAAGATGGGTGCAGATCTGAACGTCCGGACTGTCCGGCATAGCCGGCCCAGGGCCTTCGCCCGAGCGAACATGTGCGCACCGGAGGCAGACTGGGAACCTTTTGTCAGGTGGCAAACACTAGAGTAAACAGTTTTCCTATACAAAATGCAGTGAGCCATTTTTCCGAAGGACAGTGTTGAACTCCGATCAGACACAGCGCTGAATTCCACGCCGATGCCGGTTGGGGGCTGTAACCTCCTCAAACCCGCGAGCCACCCAAAACCGGCTGCATTCGCCTGACCCTTGCCACAATGCTCCCGGCCGGGGAGCGTTGTTTGGGCATCTTAGGTTCGGTTGATATTCTCTTGATCTGACCTGTCAGGCGGCAATGCCGAACATAGTTTGAACGGAATTGTTGCGTTGGCTGGTCGTTTCATTAAACCTCTGGGTTGGCGGGACATCAGCATAAACGGAGGCCTTCCCCACATGAGCATTGCACGCCTGCACATAACCCTCGACGGGGTTGAACCGCCTGTCAAAAGGACCATCCAAGTGCCGGTCACTCTGCGCCTCGATCGTCTGCATCAGGTGATCCAGGCGGCGATGGGCTGGGAGAACGCGCACCTTTATGCGTTCCTGGCGGGCCGCAAGCGGTGGGCGCCTTCCGAGCCAGGCTTCGACGACGACGCCCTGCCTGTTGCCAAGGCAAGTCTGGCCGACATCATCGCTGCGTCCGGCGCGGCGCCGATCCGCTACATCTACGACTTTGGCGATGACTGGGTCCATCTCATCAGGGTCCAGACAATTGATGGACCCGTACCGGGCGACCTCTATCCCAAGCTGATTGATGTTCTGGGCAACTGTCCACCCGAGGATGTCGGAGGCCATCCCGGATATCAGAACTTCCTCGAAGCAATCGCCGACAAGCGGCATCCGGACCACCGGCATCTTACCAATTGGCATGGTGGGCCGTTCAACCCCAATGTCCCCGAAACCGACGAACTCAAACTTGCCGTCCTTAAGCTGGCGAAAAAGTGGAAACCGACAAAGAAGCAGGCGGGCTTGTCGGAGGCTTAAGGTACGCCCCACTATCGGGGCCGAGTTTTGCGGCAAAACCGGCTAAAGATGCTTTGCCAATGCAAAGTTGCAGAACGCCAGCATTGCGGCAGGACGCAAGTCATGGATCTTTTGCAGTCTCGCTGCCCCATAATATCCGGGGGCGTTAAGTACGTTCACTGTGCCCAAGAATTGCCCGGCCAGAAAAACCGGCATGTTGACCACTGATCCGCAGCCAAGTGATCCGATGATTGCGTGGTCGGGAAACACCTGTCTGATCTCGTCCAGCGTATTTGCGACAAAGGTCTTGCGCTGGTCCAGAACCTGCCGGGTCCAGGCATTGGGGATGATCTCTTTTAACCCCGAAACCGGATAGATCAGGGGCTGATTGGTATAAATCCGGCGTGATTGACCGGCCTTAAGATCAAAGGTCGAACAGGAAAAGATCACGGCCCCAACCTCGGTCTGAACCCGAGCTTCCAGCGCTGTGAATATCTGATCCGGGGTGCCGGTCTCGGCGGTGCTGATAAAGCTTTGTAAATCGAGCACTTCACACCCCCACTATTGTCAAATCGCGCCCAAAGCTGGTCAGCGACCGCGCGCCGTCGGCTTCGATGACGACGTTATCTTCGATCCGCACACCGATATCGCCGGGCCGGTAAAGGCCGGGTTCGATGGTAAAGACTGTGCCGGGGATCAGGCGTTTGGCATTGCCCTTCATGATTTGCGGCGCTTCGTGAACGTCCAATCCCAACCCATGGCCGGTCTTGTGGACGATCAGATCGGCATAGGGCGAGTCTGCCAGAACCCCGGTCACCGCAACATCAAGATCATGGGCCGTCAGGTCCGGCCCGGCGACGGCGCGGCCCTTGGTGTTGGCGGCCAGCACGGTGTCGTAAATCCGGGCATGTTCATCGCTTGCATGTTCGCAAAAGAATGTGCGGGTGATGTCGGCATTGTAGCTGTCGAAACTTGCGCCAAAGTCGATCAACAGCACGTCTCCGGGCTGCAACCGTGTGTCGCCGGGCAGGCCATGCGGGTTGGCGGCATTGGCAGCAGCAAGAACCAGGGGTTCAAAGGCGAACCCATGCGCCCCGTTGGCCAGCATCTGCATTTTCAACCGGTTCAGGATGTCGCGTTCAGTCACCCCGGCCCTGACCATGTCCAGCGTTTCAAGCAGGGCAGTTTCGCTGATGGCGATGGCCCGTTCCAAAGCAGCGATTTCGTCAGCGGATTTGGCCAGCCGCAGGTCGATCAGACTGGGTTCTGCATCAACAATCGATCCTTGCTGGAAATGTTTGCGCAGGGCGTCGACCTCGAACACCCGCATCCGCTGGCCCTCAACCCCGATCAACTGGCCCTGCAGCGCTTTGGCGGCGCTGGCAAAGGCGGCTTGATAGCCCTCGCTGTCCTGCCAATAAAAGGTCAGCGCGTCGGGAAAAGTTGCAGACCATTTCTGCCGCTCCAGTTCGGGGATGATCCCCAGAACCTGATTGTCAGCGGTCACGAACAGCAGGGTCGGCCGTTCCATCAGGTGAAAATGCAGGCCGGTCAGATAGGAAAAATTGGCGCCCGGCACACAGGCAATTGCGCCAAGACCTTGTGATCTGGCGATCTTGGCAAGTCGGTTCTGCCGGTCAGCGAATGGGGCAATCATGGCAACTCACCTTTGCGGGTCAGGGGCGGTTCAAGGCAAGCGAATGGCCGTAGCGCGGGGAAACTGACCGCAGGATTACTGCGCCTTCGGCCAGGATCATCGCGGTCATGATGGTATCGGCACCCGGCGCGTGACGCGATAGAACAGCGTCGATCAACTTTTGCCAGTCGCGCTGCATGTCCTGCCTGTCCTGCGCGGTGGTGTTGGGAAACAGGTGGATAATCTTGGCGCGGATACCTGCGTCCAGAATCTGTCGGTAATACCGGTTCTGGAAGGTATTGCTGGCGATATCGCCCAACAGGTGCCGCAGTGCCATATCAGACCGCAGCGCCGGTTCACCGGGCGAGGAGTCAAGCTGTTGCACCACCTGGGCAAGACCTGCGGTCAGACCGTCCGAATGTTCTGTCCGAAAGTTCAGGATCGCGCTGCGCACCACCGCCCGCGACAACAGCAAATACATATCCATGTACTCGCCGAAATTGTGCAGCGACAAAGGCAACACAATCGTGGTCCGATTGGCCAAAAATACGACCAGCCCATCTCCGGCCAGCAACATCAAAGCCTCGCGGATCGGGGTGCGGGAGATATCGAACCGTTCGGCCAGCGCCACCTCGTCGATCGCGCTGCCGGGTGCGACCCGCAACCACAGGATATCGTCGCGCAGAGTCTCGTAGACCTGAATTGCGCCGCGCTGCAGCTTGGCCTTTTTTGGCAGTTCCGGCGGAAACTCTGCCAGTTTAGTGACTGTTGCCATCGGTTCGGGGCCTCGCCATTTCTGTTGCATTAAGTTTGCATTATCGTAAGCTAAAGTCCATCGCACAATGAACGAACTGCTACAAACATCACAAAATCAGGGGGAATCACGATGCGTCAACATACGAGAATGGTCTTGCTGGGGATGGGTGCCGCGCTTGCTTTGTCGACCGCTGCCTCGGCCCAGAACCGCATCGCCTATTTTGCGGCCTCATCACAGAACGGCTTTAATCAGGCGACATATGAAGGGGTGCAGGCCAAGGCCGCAGAGCTCGGCTATGAGACCGAGATTTTCGACGGCCAGTTCGATGCAGCCCTGCAATACAGCCAGATCGAGGATGTTCTGGCCAGCGGCAACTTTGCCGGCTTTATTGTCGCGCCCAACGATTCGGTCGGTATCTCGGGGGCATTCGAGCAGGTCATTGCGGCGGGCATTCCGATTGCGACGGTGCTGTTCCCGGTCGGGCCGGACCTGAATACGCTTGAACCGCAAGTTCCCGGAATCACCGCCACCGTTGCTTCGCCCCCCGTGGCCGGGGCGACGATTCAGGCCGAGGCAGTAGTCACCTGGTGCGCCGACAAGGATCCTTGTAATGTGGTGATCATCATCGGCGGCAAGATATTCCCGTTCGACAACCTGCGCCTTGAGACCTTTGAGGCGGTGCTGGGTGCCCACCCGAACATCAAGGTTCTGGCTGTCGGCGAAGGGTTCTATTCCCCCGACGCCGCCCTGACCGCAATGACCGATATCCTGCAGGCCAACAGTGACGTGGATGTCGTCCTGTCCAATGCCGACCAGCATCTGGTGGGCGTCGAGATTGCGCTGGAGGCGGCGGGTTACACTGTGCCCGACCTGTATCTGTCCGGCGGCGGGGCTGCCGCAATTGCCATCGACGCGATCCGCGAAGGCCGTTGGGATGCGACGCTGGCTTATTTCCCGGTGACCATGGGATCCCTTGCCATGGAGCAGATCGCCAATGCGATCGAGGGCAAACCCGTGACCCAGGCGATCAACATGGATACGTCTGGTCCGCTGGCTGCAATGATCGACAAGTCGGTGCTGGATGCCAACCCGGACTTTACCGGCGAATGGGCGCAGTAACTGCCCCGTCATCCAACCGAACCGGCCGGGCCATGGGCCCGGTCGCACGCCCCCACAAAGAAAGGTGATGACGTGAGCAAGCATTATCGCGTGTCGGCAGATATTGGCGGAACCTTTACCGACATCGTGTTTCAGGACTCTGTGACAGGCGAATGCGGCGCTGCCAAGGTGCTGACGACCCCGCAGAACCCGGCGCTGTCGGTTCTGGAGGGGATCAGGCTGGCCATTCCAGCCGATGCCACGATTGATTTCTTTGTCCATGGCACGACTGTGGGCCTTAATGCCCTGCTGACCCGGCGCGGGGCCAAGGTGGCTTTGCTCACGACCCATAACTTTCGCGACATCTATACCATCCAAGGTAATGACCGGGGGGCCATATTCTCGATCCGCTGGGACAAGCCCAAGCCACTCGCCCCGCTGATGCACACCTATACGGCGCGCGGCCGGATTGCGGCCACCGGGTTGGAAATCGAGCCACTTAACACCGCTGATCTGGATGCCTTTGTCGCCGCCGTCCAAGGCGAAGGGTTCGAGGCGATTGCGATCTGCTTTCTGTTCTCGTTCAAGAACCCCGTCCATGAACTGGCCGCCTTTGACTATCTGACCGCGCGCCTGCCCGGCATTGCCATTGCCCTGTCCCACAAAGTTTCGCCCGAATGGCGCGAGTTCGAGCGGACCTCGACCACAGTGATGGACAGCTACCTTGCCCCGGTCGTGCGCAAATATCTGGGCACCTTGGTCGCGGATTTGCAGGACCGGTTGCCGCCCGGTCAGGGCCTGCATGTGATGGAATCCAACGGTGGGGTGATGAGTGCGGCCACAGCCAGCGCCACGCCGCTGCAAACCCTGCTGTCCGGCCCGGTCGGCGGCGCCATCGGCGGCAAAGCCCTGTCGGCGGCGACTGGGCGGCCCAATCTGATCTGCGTCGATATGGGCGGCACCTCGTTTGATGCCAGCCTGATCATCGACGGCCAACCGTCCGCCAGCAACGAGACCAAGCTGGAGGGGCTGCCGGTGCAGATGTCTGTCGTCGATATTCATGTGATCGGCGCGGGTGGCGGTTCTATCGCATGGCAAGAGGCAGGCGCGATGCGCGTTGGTCCGCAGTCCGCCGGTGCCAATCCGGGGCCGGTGTGCTATGGTCTTGGCGGCACGGACCCCACGGTATCGGATGCCAATCTGGTATTGGGCCGGCTGGACGGATCGAACTTTTCGGGCGGTGGGATGACACTTGACCGTGTCGCTGCCACTGCGGCCTTGGCGAAAATGGGCAAGACCTTTGCGATGAGTGCCGAAGCAATGGCCCAGGGTGTGCTGGACATTGTCAATGCCAAGATGGCCGATGCGATCCGCACCATCACCATCCGTCGCGGCATCGATCCGCGGGATTTTTCGCTGGTGGCGTTTGGGGGTGCTGGCCCGGCACAGGCGGCGGCTTTGGCCGAGGAACTGCAGATCGCCGAAGTGATTGTCCCGGTCTATCCCGGCGCGTTTTCGGCCTGGGGCATGTTGCAAACCGATGTGCGGCACGATTTCAAGGAAACGCTGTATGGCTTTTGGGATCTGACTGACCCCGCAACCCTGACTGCCGCCTTTGACGCGTTGTCAGACAAGGGCCGAGCCTATCTGCTGGCCGAAGGGATCAAATCCGACGCGATCAGTTTTTCCCGTTCGGTCGACTTCCGCTATCATGGGCAGGAATATGTGCTGACCATACCAATCCCGGATGGCCCGATTGATATGGGCGCTGTTCGCACCGCTTTCGATATGGCCTACGACCGGCAATATGGCCATTCCAGCCCGGACGGCCGGGTTGAAATGGCCAATATCCGGCTGGCCGCGCTTGGTCGACTGCCCCGCCCGGTCAATGCACCACCTGCCCGGCAAGTTGCCAAACCCTCGCGCGCGCGGGATGTGTATTTTGCCGGGCAGCCGCGCAAGACCGCCATTCTGGACCGCAACGGCATTACCGAAGCCATGACCGTGACCGGCCCCGCGATTATCGAAGAAGGCACTGCCACCACGCTTTTGCCGCCCGGCTGGCAGGCCCGGCTGATCATTGGCGGGCATCTGTCACTGACCCGCACCGGAGGTGTCGCATGACCATCACGGCTGATCCGATCACCACCGAAGTGGTCCGTAACTTTGTGATCTCTTGCGCCGAGGACATGAATGCCTCGCTCTGGCGCTCGGCCCATTCCTCGGTGATTTACGAGGGCAAAGACAGTGCGGTAGCCCTGATGGATGAATTTGGCAATATGCTGGGCCAATCAACCGGGGTGCCGCTGTTCATCGGGGCCATCGATGCCTGTGTGCATCATGTGAAGGCCTATTATGGCGATGACATTGCCGAGGGCGATGTTTTCATCATGAATGACAGCTATTTGCAGGGCACCCATCTGCATGACGTGACCGCCATCGGTCCGATTTTTCACAAGGGCGAGTTGGTTGGTTTTGGGGCCGCCCGCGCCCATTGGGGCGATATTGGCGCGATTGATCCCGGCTCGACCATGCAATCAACCGATATTTACCAGGAGGGGCTGCGCCTTGGTCCGACCCGGATCATCGCACGCGGCAAGCCGATCCGCGAATGGTATGATCATCTGCGGCTGAATACCCGGCTGAAGGACGCGACGATTGGCGATCTGGGTAGTCAGGTTGCCGCAATCCGGACAGGAGAGCGGCGATTGGGCCAGCTATTGGACCGGATCGGTGTGCCCACCTATCGCGCCGCCTGCCAGAACATTTTTGAACAATCCCGCCGGATGGACCGCGCGGCCATTGCCGCGATCAAAGATGGCACCTGGACCCGCCATGGTTATCTGGATGATGACGGCACCGGGAACACTCCGATCCGGGTGGAATTGACCCTGACTATAGCAGGCGATGCGCTGACCGTCGATCTGACAGGATCATCCGGTCCGGTGCCTGGGTCGGTCAATTGCGGGGCGAAACAGACGGAATCGCTGTTGCGGCTGGCCTACAAGACGATGATCAACCCGGATCGCGCCATTACCGGCGGCTCGTTCGAAACGATGACGGTGATCATCCCGGACAGTTGCATGTTCAACGCGCAGGAACCCTCGGCCTGTGAATGGTATTTCACCGGGCTGGGGCTGCTGGCCGATCTG
>JANOMH010000688.1:0-1879 GCA_031420215.1 Rhodobacterales bacterium
ACCCGGCGGGTCTGCCGTGGTCATTGGCGGCGGCCTGCTGGGGCTGGAGGCAGCTGCGGGGCTGAAGCTGCGCGGCATGGCTGTCACCGTGATCCACATCATGGGCCATCTGATGGAGCGGCAGCTGGACCCGGCGGCGGGGTATCTGCTGCAAAAGGAACTGACCAGCCGCGGCATTCATGTGCATTGCAAAGGCGCGACCAAGGCCATTCTGGGGCATGACAGAGTTCAGGCCGTGCTGCTAGAGGATGGCACCACCTACCCCGCCGACATCGTCGTGATGGCCGTCGGCATCCGCCCCGAAACCCGGCTCGCCACTGATGCCCATCTCGACGTTGGGCGCGGCATCACCGTCAACGACCAGATGGTCACCTCCGACCCCGATATCCTCGCCGTCGGCGAATGTGTCGAGCACAACAAACAGCTCTTCGGCCTCGTCGCGCCGCTCTATGATCAGGCCAAGGTGGTGGCCAAGACGCTGGCCGGGCACGAAGCTGCCTTCCAACCCGTCCAGACCGCCACCAAACTCAAAGTCACTGGCTGCGATCTGTTCAGCGCCGGCGACTTTGCCGACAGCGACACCCGCGAAGATATCGTCTTTCGTGATCCCTCCAGAGGCGTCTACAAACGGCTGGTGATTGAGAACGACAAGCTGATCGGCGCGGTGATGTATGGCGATACCGCCGATGGCAACTGGTTCTTTGGCCTGATCAAAGACGGCACCGACATCGCGCCCATGCGTGACACCCTGATCTTTGGCCCAGCCTTTCAGGGGGGCACCCAAACGGACCCTATGGCGGCCGTTGCAGCATTGCCGCCTGAGGCGGAAATTTGCGGCTGCAACGGCGTGTGCAAAGGCAAGATCGTTACCGCAATCGCCGGGGGGGCGGTGACCCTGGACGATATCCGCGCCCAGACCAAGGCCAGCAGTTCCTGTGGCACCTGCACCGGGCTGGTCGAACAGGTTCTTGCCGTTACTTTGGGCGCGGATTTCGTGCTGCCCACCGCCAAACCTTTGTGCAAATGCACCGATCTCACGCACGAAGATGTGCGCCGCCTGATCAAATCGCAGGAACTCAAATCCCAGCCTGCGGTCTGGCAAACCTTGGGCTGGAAAACCCCGAACGGCTGCCCGGCCTGCCGCCCGGCGATCAATTTCTATCTGCTGGCCGACTGGCCGCTCGACTACACCGACGACGCCCAATCAAGGTTCGTCAACGAACGCAACCACGCCAATATCCAGAAAGACGGCACCTATTCCGTGGTCCCGCGGATGTGGGGCGGGCTGACCAACCCGCGCGAACTGCGCGCCATCGCGGACGCCGCCGACAAATACAACGTGCCGACGGTCAAGGTCACCGGCGGCCAACGGATAGACCTGCTCGGCGTCCGCAAAGAGGATTTGCCCGCCATGTGGGCCGATCTGAACAAGGCCGGGCTGGTCAGTGGTCACGCCTATTCCAAAGGCCTGCGCACGGTGAAAACCTGTGTCGGCACCGACCATTGCCGCTTTGGCACACAGGATTCCACCGGGCTGGGGGTCAAGTTGGAACAGCGGCTTTGGGGGGCGTGGACACCGCATAAGGTCAAGCTGGCGGTCTCGGGCTGCCCGCGCAATTGTGCGGAAAGCACCTGCAAGGATGTGGGGATCATCTGTGTGGACTCAGGCTATGAGGTCGGCGTTGGCGGCGCGGCGGGAATGGACCTGAAACACACCGAACCCCTGTGCAAAGTGCCCACGGAACAAGAGGCGATCGACGTGACTGTCGCTTTTGTCCAACTCTATCGGGAAAATGCGAAATACCTCGACCGGCCCTATAAATGGCTGGCCAAGGTGGGTCTTGATTGGGTGCAATCGCGCGTCGTGGCTGACCTGACC
>JANOMH010000689.1:0-3618 GCA_031420215.1 Rhodobacterales bacterium
ATCTGGAAGGCAATATCTGCCGCTGCACCGGCTACCACAATATCGTCAAGGCGATCATGGCGGCATCGGGCCAAGAGATGGCGGTTGCTGCGGAATAATAATCGGCGCGTGGGTTTCACTCACCCTACGTAGGGTGGGTGAAACCCACGCGCCGATTATTATTCCGCAGCAACCGCCATGGTTTGCCCACTGGCCGCCATAATCGCCTTGACGATATTGTGGTAGCCGGTGCAGCGGCAGATATTGCCTTCCAGATAGGCGCGCACCTCATGCTCGGTCGGCTTGGGGTTATCGGCCAACAGGGCGCTGGCGGACATCACCATGCCGGGGGTGCAAAAGCCGCATTGCAGCCCATGATGGTCCTGAAACGCCTGCTGGATCACGCCAAGTGTGCCATCGGCATTGGCCATCCCCTCAATCGTGCGCACTTCGGCCCCCTCGGCCTCGGACGCGAACATGGTGCAGGATTTGACTGCCTTGCCATTCACATGCACCACGCAAGCGCCGCACTGGCTGGTGTCGCAGCCGACATGGGTGCCGGTCAATTGCAGGGTGCCGCGTAAAAACTCGACGAGCAACGTGCGCCCTTCGGTTTGTCCGCTCACGGCCTTGCCGTTCACGGTCATCTTGACCTGTGTCATGAGATCCCTCCCTGAATCCTTGTTGCGGCAGTTTAAGCATGCGCCCAAGCACATGAGAACAGGAATCTTTCGTTACAAGGCACGAGCAGTCGGGCGGGCAGCCGGGTGGGCCGCTGACCTTCAGTAGTCGCCCTCGGGTTCAGGCGCGCGCAACCGGCCCCGCGCCGGGGTTTCCTTGAGCAAGCCGCCGACCCCCATGGCCGCAAGGTCATCCGAGGCCACAGGCACGCCGCAGATCACCCGCTCCAGCACCCAATCGGCCCCGTTCAGTGCGGGCGAGCGGGCGCAGCCGGGCAATCCGATCACCGGCTTTTGCCCAAGCTGGCCCAGAAACAACAGATTGCCGGGGTCAACCGGAATGCCAAACTGCACCACCTGCCCGCCTGCGGCCCAAACTGCGCCCGGCCCTACATCCATCGGGTCCGATGTGGCCGAAGCGGTCAGCACAAAGATCATCTCTGCCCCTGACCCCGACGCCTCGGCCAATGCCACCGCAATCGCCGCAGTCTCATGCGCCACAATCCGGCGTGGGGTCAGCTTTACCCCCAGCCGGGCCAGCCGGACTGCCAATGCAGCCCGCCCCTTGGGCCCCGGATCGGCCAGCCCCGCCGGTCCGGCAATCGCCGTTTCAATCAGCGCCGCGGTCTGCAGCACCGGCGCGCGCACCCGCAAAGCCGGACCAATCGCCGCACAGGCCCGGTCCACATCGGCGCAGTCTACGCCATAACTGATGATCTTGACCGTGGCGACCATGCTGCCCGCCCCGACCCTTGCCAAAGGGCGCAGGCAGGCCAGCGTGATCATCGGATTGATCCGGTTCAATGCGGTCACAGCAGCCTGATCGACGGACAATACCCCCGGACCGGTGGCATACAGATTGACCCTGCCCGTTGCGGCCCGGCTGGACCGCAGCCCCAATGCCGCCGCATCAGGTAACATGGCCAAGCCGATCCGGGCGGCGGCTGCATCCTCGTGCAGATCGTCTGGGTCCAGGCGGGCCACAATCACGGTGTCGCGGCCCAGAGCCTGCAATGCCGCAATCTCGGTCGGCCCAAGCACGATCCCCTTGCGCAAGGTCCCGGTCGGCAAAGCCACGGCATGCGCCAGAATTGCCCCCTGCGCCTGATCCAGCGGGACCGGTCCGAACTTCATGATGCGGCCTTCACCCCTGCTGCCGCAGCACTTGGGTGATCTGCGCCATGATGCTGACCGCAATCTCGGCAGGCGTTGTGGCGCCGATGTTCAGACCAACCGGGGCGTGGATCCGCCCGATATCCGCAGCACTGAACCCCGCTTCCTCCAGCCGGGTCAACCGTTTGGCATGGGTCCGGGTCGACCCCAGACAGCCCAGATAGAACACATCCGACCGCAAGGCCGCCATGATCGCGGGATCATCCAGCTTGGCATCATGGGTCAGGGTGACCACTGCGGTGCGCGGGTCAAGCCCGTGTGCGGCCATGGCGACGTCGGGCCAATCTTCCAGTATGGTCTCGCCGGGAAACCGGGCCTCGGCCCCAAACGCCGGGCGCGGATCAAGGATCACCGGGTCATAGCCCGCCATCCGGGCCATGATGACTAGGGGTTGGGCAATGTGCACTGCGCCGACGATGACCATGCGCAACGGCGGATTGTGGATAGCGATGAATGTCGAGCCGTCCTCGGCAATGCCAGAGCGGTCTTTGCGGAACCTTTCGGGATGGTCGGCCACACCGGCCAAAGCGCGGCCCGGGCCATTCAGGTCAGCCACGACCGCCACCGGACGGCGGGCGGCGCGGGCAGCCACCAACCCGGCCAGAATAGCAACCGGAAACACGTCGCCCACCGGCTCCACCAGCACCCGGATCTGGCCGCCACAGGCCAGGCCAACCGCGAAAGCCTGATCATCTGACACCCCAAAGGCCAGCAGGCGCGGCTTGCCATCCGCCAAGGCCTCGACCGCCTCGACAATGACTGCCCCTTCGACACAGCCGCCCGAGACCGAGCCCTGCATCGCCCCATCCCGGTCAATCACCAGCTGGCTGCCGGTCGGGCGCGGGGCCGACCCCCATGTCTGGATTACCGTGGCCAGCACCGCACCGCGCCCGGCCTTGTGCCAGTCCAGTGCGAGCGCCGGGATATCATTGGGGTCAGCTGTCATTCTCGCCTTGTGATCCGGGTCTGAAAGCAATTGTTGCGCGCGGATCTGACATCAACATAAGCTAAATCCGGATTGTCGAAAAGCAATTCTGCATAGTCTGTCAGTTGGCCCGCCGGAACCACCCGCCCGGTTCCATAAATGATCCGCTGATTGCGGCAATAGCCTTTGAGCAGGTAGTCCGGCGAGGTGGTCATGATTGGCGGCACCCCGTCCCCTGCCCAGGCGGTGCAGTCATCTGCACACAGGAAAACCGGCCCGGTTTCGGCATAGGGCTGCAACGCATCGAAAGGCCGGGCCGCAAGGATCAGATACTCGCGCCCTGCCTGGACATCCCGCAGGCAAGACCGACAGGGCACAGTGTCCCCATCCGACACCGCCCGTTCGGCGGGGTTGCCATAGGCATCCCGGCCACTGGCCCTGATGCTGGCGACAAAAAGTGGATCATAGGGGTGGAATTGAATGGGCATGGATGGCGATCCTTTTGGGCTGCGCTAGCCACAGGATCGGCGAAAACAGGCGGCCCGGCGACCCGAAAGTTGCGGGTTGAGGTTGCTTTGGCGGGCGCTTGGGTTTCACCCACCTTGCAACGACGCGTGGGTTTAAACCACCCGAAGGAGGGTGGGTGAAACCCACGCGCCTTTGTCATTACGCCGTTATTGCGCCGCGACCTGCCGCAGCAGCGGCGTGATCCGGCGGACTGTGGCCCGGCGGTTGGCCTGTTCGGACAGTTGGGTGTCGACTTTCAGGAATTCCTCGCCATACCCCTGCACCACAAGGTTTTCCGGCGGAATGCCAAAGGTTTCGGTCAAGGCCAGCGCCACGGTTTCCGCCCGGCGGTCG
>JANOMH010000690.1:0-1871 GCA_031420215.1 Rhodobacterales bacterium
TGGGCGTGGTCAAGGCGGGGCAGGCGTTTGTGTCGCTGGGCACGTCCGGCGTGCTGTTTGCCGCCAGTGATGCCTATCAGCCCGATGCGGCCTCTGCCGTGCACACATTCTGCCACGCGCTGCCGGGCACATGGCACCAGATGGGCGTTATTCTGGCCGCCGCCGATGCGCTGAACTGGTATGCCAAACTGGTTGGCCAACCCTCGTCTGCCCTGACCGGCAGCCTCGGGGTGTTGCGGGCACCGGGGCGGACGCTGTTTTTGCCCTATCTGGGCGGCGAACGGACGCCCCACAACAACACCACTGTGCGGGGCCATTTCCTGCATCTGGATCACGCGACCGACCGCGCCGCCCTGACCCGCGCCGTGTTGGAAGGGGTGACCCATGCGTTCCGCGACAGTTTTGACGCGCTGACCAGCACCGGCACAAAGATCACCCGGTTGATCGGCGTTGGTGGTGGTTCCAAATCCGACTATTGGGTGCAGGCAATTGCCACCAGCCTTGGCCTGCCCATCGAACTGCCCGTAGCGGGCGATTTTGGCGGGGCATATGGGGCCGCCCGGTTGGGTATGATGGCGGTCACCGGGGCCGGGGCCGAACTGGCCACGCCGCCCGCGATTGCCCGGATCATCGAACCCGTGGCCAAGCTGACCGACGATTTCCGGGATGCGCATCAGCGCTACCGTGCCGCCTATCAGGCGATAAAAACCCTGCAATAATTGAGGTTTAACATGACCGATTTCTTCAAAGGTATCAGTGCAATCGGCTATGAGGGGCCGGATAGCACCAATGAGTTTGCGTTTCGCCAGTATAACCCCGAGGAAATGCTGGGCGGCAAAAAGATGAAAGATCATCTGCGCTTTGCCGTGGCCTACTGGCACAGCTTCGCTTGGCCCGGTGGCGACCCATTCGGCGGCCAAACGTTCGAGCGCCCTTGGTTTGGCGACACGATGGAGCATGCCAAAATCAAGGCCGACGCCGCATTTGAGATGTTCAGCATCCTCGGCGCACCCTATTTCTGTTTCCACGACGCCGATGTCCGCCCCGAGGGCCGTGATTTCGCCGAAAACACATCTCGCCTGCGCGAGATCACCGATTATTTCCAGGGCAAGATGGAGGCCACCGGCACCAAACTGCTGTGGGGCACTGCCAACCTGTTTTCCAACCGCCGCTTTATGTCGGGCGCTGCTACCAACCCTGACCCCGAGGTGTTCGCGTTTTCTGCCGCCACAATCAAGACCTGCATGGATGCAACATTCCAGCTGAAGGGCGAGAATTACGTGCTCTGGGGCGGCCGCGAGGGCTATGAGACCCTTCTGAACACCGACATGGGCCGCGAGCGCCGCCAAGCGGGCCGGATGTTGCAGATGGTCGTCGATTACAAGCACAAGATCGGCTTCAAGGGCGCGATCCTGATCGAACCGAAACCGCAGGAACCGGCCAAGCATCAGTATGATTATGATGTCGCCACCGTGTATGGGTTTTTGAAAGACTTCGGCCTTGAGGGCGAAGTGCAAGTCAATGTTGAACAGGGTCATGCGATTCTGGCCGGGCACAGCTTTGAACATGAACTGGCGCTGGCCCGTGAATTGGGCATCTTTGGGTCCATCGACATGAACAAGAACGATTATCAGTCCGGCTGGGACACCGACCAGTTCCCCAATAATGTGCCCGAAATGGCGCTGGCCTATTACGAAGTGCTGCGCGCGGGCGGGTTCACCACCGGCGGCACCAATTTCGATGCCAAGGTGCGGCGTCAGTCACTGGACCCGGCGGACCTGATCCTTGCTCATGTCGGCGGGATGGATGCCTGTGCAGCGGGGTTGAAGGCCGCGCATGCGATGCTGAGCGATGGCAAGCTGGAGGCCGCA
>JANOMH010000691.1:0-5330 GCA_031420215.1 Rhodobacterales bacterium
GTCAGAAAGCCGAACAGTTGCAACAGATCCTCGCGCACCAGCAGATCGGTGTACAGCGCCACAGCCTCGCCCACCGGGGGCAAAGCGGCCATCACCCGGTCGGAAACCGTCACCAGATAGCCCACGCCCCGCACGTCAATCAGCACATGATCGGCGGCGCGATAGTCCAGCCTGCCGGCGATTTTGCCGATCACGATGCGGCCCTCAGCAACGCTCTTTGCAGATGCCCGGCAGATTGCAGATGATGCGCGTGACAAATCGCAATGGCCAGCGCATCCGCCGCATCCGGCCCCGCCAGCACCACGCCGGGCAGATGCAGGCGGATCATGTGGTCAATCTGCGCCTTATCGGCATGGCCCGCCCCGACCACGGCCTTTTTCACCGCGTTGGGGGCATATTCGCCCACCGCCAACCCGGCCCGGGCAGGCACCAGCATGGCAATGCCCCGGGCCTGCCCCAGTTTCAATGTGCCCGCCCCGTCGCGGTTGACAAAGGTCTGTTCGACGGCAGCAGCATCCGGGGCATGGGCCAGCAGGACGGCGGTCAACTGGTCAAACAGCGACACCAACCGGACGCCCAGATCGTCGCCGACCGACTTGCACACCCCATTGGCAACATGGCGGATCCGGGGGCCATCCACCTCGATCACGCCCCAGCCCATGTTGCGCAACCCCGGATCAATCCCCAAAACCCGCATCCCCGCCCCGCTTTTTGTTGTTTGTGTTGCATCTCTAGCACAAACGGGGAACATCAGGAAAGGGGGCGATTTACGCCGCATTGCAGCATCAGTCGCAGTGCCGCCACAATCGATGCGCAAAAACGACATCCCGAAATCCGAAGGCGACTCAGTTGGCGTGAATTTTACCAATGTTTTACAAATACTTAATGACCATGCACGAGTTGCAGGATTTGCATAACGCCTATGCGTTTTCGCGACTGGCGCAAAACCGACATCGGGCCTAATTCAGTGGCATCAAGAAACATCGCTGCGTTGCAGCAGCCCCGCAAAGGACTTTGGCCATGGCCGCTTATGACACCACCCGCACTCACTCGGACGCCAGCATTGGCGGCCGGATCACTCTGCTGATGACCAGCCTGCTGGACTCAGTGGCTAACTGGAATGATGCACGCATCACCCGCAAGTCACTGTCGCGCCTGTCGGCCCGTGAACTGGACGATATCGGCCTGTGCCGGGGCGACATTGACATGATCGCGGCCAAGGGTGGCCGGTCCTGATCTGACCTGACATCGTAAATCGGCTTAAGGCCGCTTCGGATATCCGGGGCGGCCTTTTTGCTGTCTTCGCTTTGACCGGGCATTCCGGCACGGATCCTCAGCGCAGTGCAACACTGCAGTGACATCACCGCGCCGCCTGACCCTTTCAGATCAGAAAGCCGCCGATCTGTTGGGCAACCCAAATTGTTGCCGGATCGGCCTGCATGACCCAGGCACCGCCCTGTTCGACAACGCTCCCGGCGGCCAGAAGGCCCACCCGTTGCTCGTAAACAGACGCGCCAAGCGAGGCGTAAAGAAATGCTTTGAACACAAACGCAGCAGCCAGAAGGATCATCAACCCCCGCAGCGGAAAGCTGGGCATGCGGCGGCGGGGATGTGCTGTGATCAGGCCATCGCGGCCCATCCGGTGTGCAATACCCGACGCCATGCGGCGATGTTTGCTCGCCAGATGACGAACGCGTTGTTCAAAGGAGTTATCGGCAGATGCCATGGCGGCCTCCAAATGAAGCCCCCACCTCATTCGGCACCTACCTGACTTTCGATTGTGGCAAAACTTGGGCGAGCCCGATGAAACCTGCTAGATTTCGCCTGATTTTAAGCGCTTTTGCAAAGGGTTAACGTCGTCCATTCAACAATCTCATCCCGATGGGTGACATTGAACCCAACCCGTGCATAAACGCCCGCCACCTCGTCGGCCTGCTCGTTCAGAATGCCCGAAAGAATCACAAAACCCCCGGTTGCAACATGGGCCGCCATGTCCGGGGCCAGCGCAATCAGCGGCCCTTTCAGGATATTGGCAAAGACCAGATCATAGGGCGCACCGCCGGCAAGGGCGGGCGCGTCAAAACCTGCGGCCTCGACGCATTGCACCCGACCGACCAGCCCATTCGCCGCCACATTTGCCAACGCCACCTCAACCGCCACCGGGTCAATATCGCTGGCGATCACCACATTGGGATAGACATGCGCCGCAGCCATCCCCAGCACCGCCGTGCCACAGCCGACATCGGCCACGCTTTGGGCCACAAACCCGGCATCCAGCAGCCGGTCCAGCGCGCACAGGCAGCCCAGCGTCGTGCCATGGTGGCCGGTGCCAAAAGCCATCGCCGCCTCGATCAGCAAAGCCACGCGACCCGGCGGCACCAGATCGGCATCATGACTGCCATAAACAAAGAACCGGCCCGCCTCGACCGGCGCAAGCTCGCGCTTGACCTTGGCCACCCAGTCCACGTCCGGCACTTCGGAAATCGCAAACGGCCGGGCCCCGTGGCTGGCGGCCAACAGAGCCAACCCGATATCATCCGGGGCCTCCTCGAAATAGGCGCCTACCTCGCGCAGGCCCGACCCATCCTCGACCTCGAAAACACCGACGCCAAAGGGCTCAGGCTCCAGATCTTCCAACGCTTCGGCCAGCGCATCGGCGGCCTCTTGGCCCATCAATGTGGTCAAAGCGGAATACATGGTCATGGCAAGCCCCAAAGTGACGACAGGCTCCGATAGGCCCGCAAACATCCGGGGTCAAGTCAGGGCCGGGGTCAAGGCAACTGGCTACCATTTCTTTGGGTCTTAAATATCCTCGGGGGGGGCCCCACCGGGGCGGGGGGCCGACAGCCCCCCTGTGACCTCTCAGACCGGAACGCCAATCGGGCAGGTCACCCCGGTGCCGCCGATGCCGCAGTATCCGGCAGGGTTCTTGGCCAGATATTGCTGATGATAATCCTCGGCAAAATAGAAATCCGGGGCCGGGATGATCTCGGTCGTGATCGCCCCATAGCCCGCGGTCAGCAAACGGGGGCCGAAATTGGCTTTGGATGCTTCGGCAGCGGCCTGCTGCGCGGGGCTACAGGTATAGATGACAGAGCGGTATTGCGTGCCCGCGTCATTGCCCTGCCGCATGCCCTGGGTCGGATCGTGGCCTTCCCAGAACTCTTTCAGCAGCGCCTCATACGCGGTGACCTTGGGATCATAAACCACCCGGACCACTTCGTTATGCCCGGTCCGGCCGGTGCAGACCTCGTCATAAGTGGCGTTCGGGGTAAAGCCACCAGCATAACCGACCATGGTCAGATAGACCCCGTCCAGCTTCCAGAATTTGCGCTCGACCCCCCAGAAACAACCCATCCCGAACATTGCGACCTGCATCCCATCGGGGACATCGGCGGTCAGCGGGCGATGAAAGATGAAATGTATGGGCGCAGTCGGGATCGGCGCAGACCGCCCCGGCAATGCGGTTTCAGCGGTGACCATTTCAGTTTTCTTGCGCAGCAGACTGAACATAGGCGGCTCCTGTTGTTGGGGATGTGCCGACTATATAGGCCGAAACCGTCCCGCCCGCCACTTATGTGCCTGCAATATTACAGCAACAGCACGCGGGCGTGAAAAAATCGCACCTCACCGGCGATACAGACAGGCCCTGACCTGTGCAAAAGGAAAGGTTGAGACATATGGACCGGCAGATGGCACCCGGTCTGTCGCACAAGAGACAGTTTACCGCCCGACCGAACCACTCCTATCAATAGTTGGCGCTTTGCTTTTGGGACTGCGGCCGGACCCCGGCGCAACCTCGAAACGCAAAGGCTTGGTCATCGGGCGAACCTGACAGCTCGGGAAAAACGGTTTGTGTCGAATGGGGCAGAGGAACCTCGGGGCACAGGCCGGTAACAGTTTGGAGGAACTATGAAACTTATGCTCAAGCGGCTCGCCGCTCCGGTTTTGCTGTGCTCGGTGGCTTCGGCAGCCTTTGCAGACAACACCTATACGGGTGCGCCGCGCACCTTCCTGTTCAACCCCGAGCAGGATATCTGCATCAATGATACGTCGCAATATGCCAAAGAAGGCCCCTATACGATCGGCTTCTCGAACGCCGGCCTGGGCGACAGCTGGCGGGTCGTTGGTCTGCACTCGCTGCAACAGGCTGCGTTTGATAACGCCGATCAGATCGAACACCTGCTGATCACTGACGCCGGACATGACGATTCCAAGCAAGTGGCGGACATTCAGGATCTCGTCTCGCGCGGGATTGACCTGCTGATCGTTTCGGCCAACACCGCCGAAGCCCTTGACCCAGCCGTGACCCGCGTCATGGAATCCGGCATTCCTGTGGTCATGGTCGACCGCCGGATTTCAAGCGACAACTTTCTTAGCTTTGTGACCGCTTCGGATGCCGTCACCGGCCGACTGTTCGCACAATGGATCGTCGAAAAGCTTGAAGGCGAAGGCAATGTCATCATGCTGGGTGGTCAGGCCGGGTCTTCGCCGTCCGAGATTCGGATGGCGACAGCGATGCAAGTCTTTAACCAGTATCCCGGCATCAACATCATTGATACGGTTTATGGTGACTGGAGCCCGGTGAAAGCCAAGCAGGTCATGGCTGCGGAAATCCAGAAGTTCGGCGAAGACATCGACGCTGTCTGGTCCGCCCACGGCCTGATGACCCCCGGCTCGATCGAAGCCTTCATCGACGCAGGCTGGGCCGATGGCACCATCCCGCCGCACACCACTGCCGACGTGAACGGACCGCTGCAACTTGCACTGGCGCATGATGTGCCATTGCTCGAAGTGGGCTATCCGCCTGCGATGATGGGTGTCTCGATCCAGGTTGCGCTGGACGTGCTGGCTGGCAAGCCGGTCGCGTGTATCCACACGATCAACAGCCAGATCGCTGTGACCGAGGGCGACAATACTGCGTCAATCGACACGCAGCTGCGTATCTCGGACATGGTCGTTGTGGACGGTGCGCCGGACATGCTGATCACCGGCGGGATGGGGCCGGACTATGATCCGACGACTTTCTCGGTCGACTACCCGAAGTAACGATTTGACATTGGCTGGGGCCGGGGCCTGAAAAGGCTCCGGCCCTATCTTTTTTACGGGCCACTTGCCCGCGAAGTTTCGGGCACACAGGCCCGCAAGGACAAAACGTTAGGGTCGAGGCAAGCGTTTGGGTTTTCTGCGACGCATTCCCCCCGACCTGCCCCGGCGAAGGCCGGGGTCCCGACGGCTCTCGTCAAAGCATCGAGGCCCCGGCATTCGCCGGGGCGGGAACGGGTAGGCGGTGAGCGAAACAAATCGAAGGCAAACCACTTTAACTCCGC
>JANOMH010000692.1:0-6093 GCA_031420215.1 Rhodobacterales bacterium
TGGTGCCCCCAGAGAGACTCGAACTCCCGACCCTCTGATTACAAATCAGACGCTCTACCAGCTGAGCTATAGGGGCACTGCGGGTGCATTTACGTGGGCTTTCGACTTGGTGCAAGTCTGATTTCAGCGACCCAGCCCTAACGGTTCGTCCGCGCCAGCAGCGCCACAGCCACCAGTCCGACAAGTGTAATGGTCAAAGCGGCGGGGGCGGCGTCGGTGATGTTTTCAAGGCTGGCCTTGGCATGGACCCTTGTCGCCAGCGTGTCATAGTTGAACGGGCGCAGCAGCAAGGTGGCGGGCAATTCCTTGACGCAATCGACAAAGACCAGCAAGAGCGCGGACCCGATAGACGCACGGATCAGCGGCAGATGCACGGCCCGCAGGGTGCCAGCCGCCGTCCGCCCCAGTGACCGCGCGGCCATCGGCAGGCTGGGCGAGACCCGGCCAAGGGCGGCATCCGCTGTCCCTTGCGCAATTGCAAAGAACCGCACGCAATAGGCCAGGATCAGCGCCGCCGCTGTGCCGGTCAGGATCAGCCCCGGATCGGTGCCGGTCAGCGCCAGAACGGTATCGGCCAGCCGGTTATCAACCCCCCCCAAGGGGATCAGAATCCCAATTCCCAGCATTGCGCCGGGGGCGGCGTAGCCAATCGCCGTGACCGGCAACAGCAGCAGCGGCAACCTGTGCCCCGACAACCGCACCCCGTAAACCATGAACACCCCGGCCAGCACGGTCAACCCGGCGGCAATCCCGCCCGCACTCAGCGTGTGCCACAGCGCCTGCCCCAGTCCGGGGGCGGCCCATTGATCAGCGTGCAACGCATGCGACATGATCACTGCGACCGGCAGGACAAAGCCCGCCATGACCGGGGCAAGGCACATGGCCAGCGCCACGCCACCCCGCCAGCCGGTCAGCATTTGCGGGGTTACCGGGCGCAGACCACGGGCCGAGGTAAAGAACCGGGCTTTGCGCCGGCTGAACTTTTCCAGCGTGACCAGCACCACCACGAGGGCCAGCATGCAGGATGCGATTTGTGCAGCACCGCCCAGATTGCCCGCTTGCAGCCAGACCGAAAAAATCCCCGTTGTCAGGGTCTGCACCGCAAAGAAATCGACGACGCCGAAATCATTGATCGTCTCCATCATCGCCACTGTCGCCCCGGCGGCAATCGCCGGGCGGGCCAACGGCAACCCAACCCGCCAGAACCGGCCCCAAGGCCCGACGCCCAGCGCCCGGGCGACCTCATAGCCAGAACCGGACTGTTCGCGAAACGCAGCCCGGGCCAGCAGATAGACGTAAGGATACAGGGCCGCACTCAGCACCAATACCGCCGCCGCGCGGGTGCGGATTTGCGGGAACCAATAGTCGCGGGCAGAGGTCCAACCGAATATCTGCCGCAGCAGGCTTTGCACCACGCCCGGATATTCCAGAAAATCCACCAGCGCGTAAGCGCCGACATAGGCGGGCACCGCCAGTGGCATCAATAACGCCCATTGCACCCAACCCTGCCCTGGAAAGCGGTACATGGTGACCAGCCAGGCCGCACCGGTGCCGATACAAGCGGTCAGAATCCCCACGGCGCCCATCAGGATCAGGGTATTGCCCAGATAGCGTGGCAGAGTGGTGGCCAGCAGATGCGGCCAGATATTCTCGGTCGGGTGAAACGCCAGCCAAAGGACCGACAGCACCGGTAACAGCACGATCATTGCAATCAACACCGCTCCGGCCGACCAAGGGTCGGGGCGGGCGTGCCACCAGCGCCGGGGCTGTGGCAATCCGGGGGCCGGGGATATCTGACTAGTTTGATCGGACATAGCCGACCCCTATCCGAAAGCGGTTTGCCTGTCCAGAAAACCACCTTATAGAGTTGGTTTGTAACCTGACCTGACAAATGGGGCGGGACAAACAAGGCAGCTACGACCCAGATGGACATCGTTTTTCATATCGGCGCCAATTGCACGGATGGGGAAAAACTTATCCGCTCGCTGACCCTGAATACAGAAAGCCTTGCCGCACAGGGCATCGCGGTGCCGAACCCGACCCGCTACCGGCGGCTGTTGCGCGAAACCATGGAAGGGCTGGGCGGCCAGCCCCCTGCCCCCGGCACCCGCGAATCCCTGCTGGGCAGCATTCTGGATGACCCGAACAGCACACGGCTGGTGCTGAGCAACCCGACCTTTATCTGTCTGCCCAACCGGGTCTTTGAAGGCGGCGGTTTCTACCGGGTTGCCGCCCTGAAACTGCTCGCATTGCGGTCGCTGTTTCCACAGGATCAGATTCAGCTGCACATGGGCATCCGCAACCCGGCCACCTTTGTGCCCGCCTTGTGGGAACAGGCAAAGCGGACGCGGTTCGCGGCCTTTATGGGCGGAATAGACCCCACCGCGATCTTGTGGTCCGATGTCGTGGCCCTGATCAAACAGACCTTGCCCGATGTGTCCCTGACCGTGTGGTGCAATGAAGATACCCCGCTGATCTGGGCCGAGATCATGCGCCGGCTGACCGGAACGGCGGCCACCCAACCGATGAAAGGCGAGTATGATTTGCTGATGTCGATCATGTCGGCCGAAGGGATGGGGCGGTTTCTGAAATACCTCGGTTCGCATCCGCCGCAGACTGATGCCCAGACCCGGCGGGTCATCGCCGCATTTCTGGACAAATATGTGCTGGCTGACGAAATCGAGGAAGAAGTCGACCTGCCCGGCTGGGATGAAGCTTTGGTCGCCCGGATGACCGAAATCTATGAGGCAGACATCCAACGTATCGCCGCCGACAAGAAAGTGACCTTTATCGCGGCCTGACTTTGGCTTGCGACAGCAGCGCAAACGACGAGGTCGGAGCCTCCGGCGGGGATATTTAAGGGCCAAAAGAAGCTGGGGGACTTTGCTGATCGGGATGGAAACCTGCCCGGGAGGATGGCGGTCACATCCCCAAGGCGGCCTTGTACAGCTCAAGGATTGCTTCTTCCTCGTCCAGATCATCCTTGTCGCGCTTGCGCATGGCAATCAGCTTGCGGATGATCTTGATGTCATAGCCGCGGCCCTTGGCTTCGGCCATGACTTCTTTTTGGGCATCGGCCAGATCTTTCTTTTCGGCATCCAGCCGCTCGAACCGTTCGATGAAGGCGCGCAATTCCTCGCCATTGGCCGAGGTCGCGGTATCAATGACAGAAGTGTTCATGGGCCTGCTCCAAACTTGGGTTGCCCTTCCCTAGCGATTGACCGAAGCCAGTGCAAGGCGGCGGCTGCAGGCCCGCTTGCACCCCCGGCCCCCGCGCGCTAGGCAGGTTCGGGCGAAACAGGAGTGGTCGATGGAAATCCTTGTCTGGGGCGGTGCCGCTGTCACCCTTGCCGGTTTTGGCGGGATCATCTGGAGCATTCTGGCGGTGTTCCGCGCCAAGAAAGCGGGCCTTGACGACACAGGGTTGCGCGACCGGCTGAACCGGATCCTGCCGGTCAATCTGGCGGCGCTGTTTCTGTCGGTGATCGGGCTGATGATGGTTGTCGTCGGTATTTTTCTGGGCTGATTTGGCGCTTGGCCCTGCGCGCCGGCTCGCCTATGGTCCGACCGACTATGAAAAACGGAGGCAGATGATGCCAACAGACTGGCTTTGGGCACTTTTGGGCGGCGGGATCATTGGGTCGGCGGCGGCGCTGTATCTGCTGGTCAATGGCCGGATCATGGGTGCATCGGGAAATGTCGGCGAGCTGGTCGATGGTATAGTCTTGCGCAGCGGGGCCGGACGGAACTGGCCGGAGCCGGCCGCGTTTCTGGCCGGGCTGATCCTGGTTCCGGCGCTTGTGGTCTGGGCGGCAGGCGGGGCACAGACGCATGTGACATCCGCGCTGTGGCCGCTGGTTCTGGGCGGGCTGCTGGTAGGCGTCGGCACAAGGCTGGCCAATGGCTGCACCTCGGGGCACGGGGTCTGCGGTATCTCGCGGCTGGCCCCGCGCGGGATTGTGGCGACGCTGGTCTATATCAGCGTTGGGGCGGTCACCATGTTGGTGTTGCGCCATCAGTTGGGGATTTTGTGATGCGGCAGATTTTCGCAGGGCTTGCAGGCGGTCTGTTCGGCATCGGGCTATGGCTGTCGGGGATGACCGACACGCTCAAGGTGCAGGGCTGGCTGGATATTTTTGGGGCATGGGATCCGACGCTGGCCTTTGTCATGGGTGGGGCGATTGTGCCGATGGCCGTGGCCTGGCGGTTCACCACCGGGCGGCAGCCTGCGCTTGGCGGCAGTTTTCCGGGGCGGCCCAGCCCGCGCCTTGACGCCAAGCTGATCGGCGGGTCGGCGCTGTTCGGTGCCGGTTGGGCGTTGTCCGGGCTCTGCCCCGGTCCGGCGCTGGCCTCGGTCAGCTGGGGAGGCTTTGGAAGCATCGTCTTTCTGGCAGCTATGCTGGGCGGAATGGCCCTGACTCCCAGATTGCGAACCCGGCTGGACGGCAACGCCGCCGGCGTCTAAACTTCGCGGATGGATATCAGACAGATCAGCCCCGCCTATGCCGTCTCGCCCCAGATCGAGGCTGGAGACATTCCGGCCATTCTAGCCGCCGGGTTCACCACGATCCTGTGCAACCGGCCCGATGCCGAAGTGCCGCCCGCTTTGCAGGCTGCCGCTATCGGGGCCGTGGCCAAGGCTGCGGGCCTTGAGTTTGTCGTCATTCCGGTGACCCATCAGACCCTGAATGCACAGGTCGTCGCCGCCCAATATGCCGCCATGGCCGCATCTGACGGGCCAGTGCTGGCCTACTGCGCCTCGGGCACCCGCTGTTCCATCGTCTGGTCTTTGGGGCAGGCCAAACTGCAACCCGCCGATGCCATTATCGCGGCTACCGCCCGCGCCGGGTATGAATTATCAGGCTTGCGCGGGCAGTTGGAGGATTTGGCCAGGGCCTGACACAAGCCGCGCAGCCGGGTATCAGGTGGCGGGGCTTGACAGCTTCATCAGTATGATGCCCGCAACTATCAACACTGCAGCACCGATGCGCATAGGTGACGCCGCTTCCCCCAACATGACGACACCCAGGGTAAAGGCGCCGACCGCACCGATCCCGGTCCAGACAGTATAAGCCGTGCCCAGCGGCAGTGACCGCATCGACAGCGAGAGCAATGCGACACTGGCGACCATCGTGACGATGCAGATGATGCTTGGCACCAGCAGCGTCAGCCCTGCGGACTTTTTCATGAAATAGGCCCAGACAACTTCGAGGAGCCCCGCGATAACCAGTTGAACCCATGGCATGGTGTCGCCCTTTCGTTTCAGGGCCGGGTCGTCCCGGGATGTTGTCAAAGATGCGGGTCGTCCCGCCTTGGCCATGACTTAGTGGTGCAACAGCTGACCGTCAATGTTATGGGATGGCGGGTCGGACTGTGGGGTCAGGACAGGCCCATTTCCATGAATATGACCCGCCCGACATATAGCTTGGGCAGATCTTCGGGGGCCGCGACATCCTGAAACCCGACGGCGCGGTAGATTTTATGTGCCCCGGTCATGGTATGGTAACTGCTCAGAACCATGCGGTTGCGTCCCTGCGCACGGGCGACCTCGATCAGGTCCTGCACCAGTTTGAACCCAACCCCAAGCCCGCGTTGACCGGGGCGGACATACATGCGTTTGAGTTCGACTGTCTTTGCGTCGACCTCGCGGAAGGCCACGCAACCCACGGCGAGACCGTCGTTCATTGCCAAAAGAAAGCTGCCCGTTGGCGGCCCGTAAATCCCGGGCAGGCCGTCAAGTTCGGCGTCCAGATCCTTGAATGTCGAAGCGGTCCGGGCGTCCGGGTCGATGGAGTTGGCCCAAGCCACGAATTCAAGCACAAGGTCTTTGACTGCCGCGCAGTCTGCCGGACTGTGGATTTGGCCGATTTCAAGCATGCCGCACACCTTTCAAGTTGATCCGCTCAGTTCTAGTGTTCGCCACCTGACAAAAGGTTCCTGTGCGCCAAGCGCCATCAGTGACCAAGGTCAGCTGTGCGGACGAAGCGGTCATTGACCTGCCTCTCCGGACACAGGGCAGCGCCTGACCGCCGGGTGGGCGCAGCAATGCCAGTTCGGCAGAGCTTTATGGTGCCGCCACTGCCGTAGATGTTC
>JANOMH010000693.1:0-7490 GCA_031420215.1 Rhodobacterales bacterium
GAAATCCAGATCGCATCAATGCCAAGGCCGGCGATATATGGCAGGCGCTGCACGATGCCCTTCAGATCGCCGATCCCGTCGCCATTGCTGTCCTGAAAGCTGCGCGGGTAAATCTGGTAGATCACCGCGCCACGCCACCAATCCTTGTCCTTGCCGAGCTTTTGCGAAATGGGCACCACCGACCGCCTCATGAAATGTTGCTGCCTTCGCTTAGCGAGATTTGGCGCAAAAAGCCATATCTGGCACTGATGCGATTTTGGTCCGCAACTGGAAGGCCTTTTCGCGCCGATGGTTTTTGAGGCCACAGCGCCAGGCCAAAGCCCACAAAACACGCCACTGGTGGCAGGTTTCGTTTTGAAACCTTGAAACAGACCCCGAAAGCGTCCTATCAGGCAATGACATCCGCCCGCGCGGGGTCGTCAGCAGGAGCCGCCATGTCTCAGCCCGTTTACCGTTCTGCCCTCGTGGCTGATGTCGGCGGCACCAATACCAGAGTGGCACTTGCGCAGGGGCGGCGGGTGCTGGAAAACACAGTGCGGCGCTATGAAAACGACAAATTCGCGGACCTGGAATCGGTATTGCAGCGGTATCTGGCGGATGAGGGTGGCCTGACGCCCGCTGCGGCCTGTGTGGCCATGGCCGGTCCAGTGCGTGACGGGCGCGCGGTGATGACAAACCTTGGCTGGTCGATGGACAAGGCAGGGCTGGCAGCCGTGACGGGCGCATCGGTCGTGGCCATTCTGAATGATCTGCAGGCGCAGGGCCATGCTTTGGGCCATATCGACGACAAGAATATCCGGGTTCTGACCCCGTTTCCGACGGCCAACGCCCATGCCGCCAAACTGGTGATTGGCGTCGGCACCGGGTTTAATGCGGCCCCGGTGTTTGACACCGATGCGGGCCGTTTTGTGCCGCCTTCAGAGTCTGGTCATGTCAATCTGCCGATCCGTGATGCGTCAGATCTGGATATGGGGTTGTTCGTGGCGGCGGCCAAAGGCTGCCCTTCGGTCGAGGATGTGCTGTCGGGGCGCGGACTTGAGGCGGTTTATCGCTGGTTGACCCACCAATCCGGTGCGATGGCTGATTTGTCGGCACAAGACATCATGACCGCGGTGCAAGACGACAATGACGCGCAGGCCACTGCGGCCGCCCGGATTCTGACCCGGATGCTGGCGGCGGTCGCAGGAAATCTTGCGCTGATCCAATTGCCGTTTGGCGGCGTCTATCTGGTCGGGGGGGTGGCGCGGTCACTTGCCCCCTATCTCAATGCCTTCGGCTTTGCAGAAGCATTTCGCGACAAGGGCCGGTTCTCAGAGTTCATGGGCAATTTTGGCGTCGGTGTGATCGAAGATGACTATGCGGCCCTGACCGGATGTGCTGCACATCTGGTGGCCTTGAGCGCCTGATTTGCTGGACATACGTCAGTCAGTGCAATTGGCGCTGCACCGTCGAAGTCAACTCTACCAGTGAAAACGGCTTGGGCAAAAACACCGAGTTCGGGATCATTGCCTGATGTTCGGCAAAGGCATCCTCGGCATAGCCAGAGACAAAAACAACCTTGGTATTGGGCCGGTCTGCAAGTGCCTCTTTGACCCAGGTGGGCCCGTCTTTGCCAGGCATGATCACATCAGTGACAAAGATATCCACCACCAATGTCAGATCTTGCAGCAATAACAGTGCTGCTTCGGCACTTTCGGCCTCGAGCACTGAATAGCCGCGCAACCGCAAGGCCCGCGAGGCAAAGGCCCGTACGGGGGCCTCGTCTTCGACCAACAGCACCACACCTTCAGCCTTGCGGGTCGACAGAACCGCCTCGGGGACCACCACGGGGGCAGGAACATGCAGCGGCTTGTCATGGCTTGGGAAATACAGGGTAAATGTCGTGCCCTTGCCCAATTCGCTGTCAACGAAAATGAAACCGCCCGTCTGCTTGACAATGCCGTAAGCGGTAGACAGGCCAAGGCCGGTGCCTTCGCCCGGGCGCTTGGTGGTATAAAAAGGCTCAAAAATCATCGGTAGTTTTTCGGGTTCGATCCCAGTGCCAACGTCAACAACGCGGACCAGCACGTAACTGCCCGGCAATACGGTGGCGCGGTCCCGCGTCAGCGTCTCGGTCAGGATCAGGTTTTCCGTCTCCAGCCGGATTTCGCCGCCATCTGGCATCGCATCACGGGCATTGACGACAAGGTTCATAATGACCTGCTCAAGCTGGCGCTTGTCGGCCCGCACATGCAACAACGACGGGTCATGGTTCAGCGTCAGCAGTACCTTTTCTCCAACCAGCCGGTTCAAAAGATGGGTCAGATCCGACAAAGTGTCGCGCATATCCAAAATCTGGGGCATGAGGTTCTGTTTGCGCGAAAAGGCCAGCAACTGGCCCACCAGACTGGCCGCCCGATTGGCATTCTGATGGATCTGGATCAGATCGCCATAGTCGTGATCGCCCTGATCATGGCGCAGCAACAACAGGTCGCAATGACCGGAAATGGCAGTGAGCAGATTGTTGAAATCATGCGCGACACCGCCCGCCAACTGACCAATCGCCTGCATTTTCTGGCTCTGAACAAATTGCGCCTCAAGTGATTTCAACTCGGTCACATCATTCAGCACTGCAATCAGATGGCGGTTGGCACCGCTGCCTGCGGCATGCAGTGCCACCCGCAGAAATGTATCCTGATGCGCGCCGGTGCCGCGCAAAAACTGCGGCGTCGGGCTGCCGCGCCCTTCGATGGTTTCGGTCAGCCAGTCGATGACCGGCCGCCCCAACCCTTCGAGCAGGTCAGACAGGCGCGTGCCATGGCCCACCGGCATCGGCAAAAGCGCCCGCGCCTCGCGGTTGCAAGACAGGATTTCGCCGCTTGGGGCGACTTTCAGCAGCGGGACGGGCAGATCTTCGATCGCATCCCAACCGGTGCTGGCCAAATTCAGCGGCCCGACCGCTTCGGACGGGAGCAGGTAAATCTCTCGCCGCCCGCCGCTGCCGGCTACTTCGGCAACAAGGCAATCGATGGTGCCCTCTGCCCCATCGACCTGATGCACCCGGCCGCTGATCAGCGGCAATTGTCGGAACACCCGGTCAAGGGTGCGAATGCGGCCACCGGCCAAGCGGCGAAACGCCTCGTTCATATAGAGAATCGTGCCGGATGGCCCGGCTGTCAACATCGGCAGGCTCAGCGAGTCGGCGTTGCGCCCGGATCCGGCCCTTTCGGCCATATCTTCGATCCGCCACAAAAACGCGGCCTCGCCGATGCGGTGCACAGACAATCGCAAATGGCCACGGCGGGTCACAACCTCTTCGCGGGCGATGCCCATCGTCCGCGCGCGACCTTGCAGGCGGAACAACACGGCCCCCGGGCTGGCAAACAAATCCGCAAACGCATTGGCCAGCGTGTCGAATTGTTTGTCTTTATATCGTTCGACCGCAGCCGTATTGCGATAGACGACCAATCCATCACTATCGGTCACAAAACTTGGCCAGCTGTCGTTTTCGACAAAGCCCGAAACAGTTGCAATCAGCAGCGCATTCTGGCCGTTTTTGCGCCATTGCATCACAATTTGCACGCCGGCAACGGCGAATAAGACGCCACTGACCAGCGACAAAGCAAACATCGCCCGCGGGTCGGGCATCAACATGCTTCCGACAAGACCGATCACCGCCAATACCAGCAGCGACGGAATGAATGGCAATCGCTGTTCCGCAGAGCCGGCGGCGGCAGCAATCTCCGTTTCTGCCTGAGACACGCGGAAGCCCCCTCTGATTCGCTTCTTCACCAATCCACCTGACAAAGCCTAACAGGTGATGAACGTCAGTTGGAAAACCGCCAAAAGCCCAGCATTTTCTGCAACTTTGGGTTGATATCAGCCTCTCCGCAGCAGGGCAAGGTAGAACCCGTCGCCCAATGTAGTTGGCAAAAGTTGCATTTCCTCTTGCATAACCCAGCCGGGCATGGCCGCCAGAAAGCCCAGTGCCTGTGTCTGGTTTTCGGCCTCTAGCACCGAGCAGGTGGCATAGGCCAAAGTCCCGCCAGGTGCTACAAAAGCTGCCGCCTGCATCAAGATCCCGGCCTGCAGGTCGCAGAGCCGGGCCAGGCCGTCGGGCGTCAGCCGCCATTTGGCATCCGGCGTCCGCCGCCATGTGCCGCTGCCGGAACAGGGCGCATCGACCAGCACGAGGTCAAACGGCGGCATCTGCGGCAAGTCCGGGGTTTGCGCGGTCTGAATAGTCACGCCAGCCCGTGCCGCCCTCGGGCCAAGATCGGCCATCCGGCGCGGGTCGGTATCATGTGCAATAATGGTGACATCAGCCACGCCAGCCATGGCCAGCGATTTGCCACCGCCACCCGCACAATAGTCCAGCACATGCCCACCGGGATGCAGGGGCAGGCGCAAAACAGCGGCCTGCGAAGATGCGTCCTGAAGTTCGACCATGCCGTCAAGGTAAGCTTTGGAATGTTGTATTTTTCTAGCGTTCCCTGTGACTTGCAATGCAGTCTTAATGTCGGGATGCGGCACGGCTACTATGCCATCCTGATCCAGCATTTTCAGCACGCTGGGCAGGTCGGCCCGGCGCAGATTGACCCGCAAGGTGACCGGGGCGCGGGTCTGCAGGGCCACCATGACCGGCTCGGCATCCGCGCCCAGATCCCGTTCAAATATTGCATAAAGCCAGTCCGGTAGATCAAGGCGGACTGGCGCGGGCGGATTGGTAAACTCAGTATCCAGCGGGCCAAGAACTGCGGGTGCATGGCCAAGGCCCGTAAACACCTCTGCCGGGTCCTGCCCGGCACGTCGCACCAGACCGATCATCAGGCCGCGCCCGGTTTCACTGCCACCCAAAGCAGCCAGACTGCGCCGGCAGCGCAGGGCGTCGTAGACCAGATCGCGGATCGCCAGCCGGTCACCCGAGCCTGCAAAGCGATGCATCCGGCCCCATGTGGTCAGCGCCTTTTCGGCAGGTGCGCCGGACAAGATCGTATCAAGGATTTCAATCGCTGCAGCGATCCGCGCCGCAGCGATCATGGTTCATCCATCACATGAAGAGTGCCGCCCAAGCCCTTATCCAATGCGGTAATTCGGGCTTTCACGGGTGATCTGCACATCATGCACATGGCTTTCACTCAACCCTGCCCCGGTGATCCGCACAAAGCCGCAATTATGCCGCATCTCTTCGATCGTGGCATTGCCGGTATAACCCATGGCGGCGCGCAATCCGCCGACAAGTTGATGGATAACGGCGTGGGCCGAGCCTTTGTAGGGCACCTGCCCCTCGATCCCTTCGGGCACCAGTTTGTCGCTGGCGGCATCCTTTTGGAAATACCGGTCCGCCGAGCCGCGCGCCATCGCGCCAAGCGAGCCCATGCCGCGATAGGCTTTGAAGGTGCGGCCCTGATACAGGATCACTTCGCCGGGCGACTCGTCGGTGCCCGCAATCATCGATCCGACCATGGCGCAGGACGCCCCTGCCGCGATGGCCTTGGCAAAATCGCCGGAAAACTTGATCCCGCCATCGGCGATGACCGGAATATCCCCCGCTGCCGCAGCGCAATCCATGATCGCGGTCAGTTGCGGCACGCCGACGCCGGCAACCATCCGCGTGGTGCAGATCGATCCGGGACCGATGCCAACCTTGACCGCATCGGCACCGGCATCAATCAGCGCCCGGGCGGCGGATGCAGTAGCGATGTTGCCGGCCACAACCTGCACCTCGTTTGAAAGCATTTTCAATCGCTTGACGGCCAAAGCTACACCTTCGGAATGGCCGTGCGCGGTGTCGATAACGATCAAGTCGGCCCCGGCGGCGACCAATGCTTCGCTGCGTTCAAAGCCCGCGTCGCCGACGGTAGAAGCCGCCGCCACACGCAACCGGCCCAAGGCATCTTTGCAGGCTTGCGGGTTCAAAACCGCCTGCTCGCTGTCCTTCAATGTCAACAATCCGGTCAGTTTGCCCAAACCATCGGTAATCAGCAGCTTTTCAATCCGCCGGGCCTGCATCAATGACCGCGCTTCGTCCAGATCGGCAGGTTCGGTCATTATCGCCAGATTGGCAGAGGTCATCATCACCCGCACCGGGGTCCGGTCATCTTGGGCAAAACGCATGTCGCGGTTGGTGACAATGCCGACAACCCGGCCATCGGGGTCGACCACGGGAAAGCCGGTGATGCGGTAACGCTCCATCAGCACTTTGGCATCGGCCAGGGTCTGATCCGGGGTCAGGGTGATCGGGGTATAAACCGTGCCCGACACGAACCGCTTGACTGCCCGGACCTCTTGCGCCTGAGCGGCAATGTCCAGATTGCGATGCACCACGCCAATGCCACCGGCCTGCGCCATGGCAATGGCCATGCGCGATTCGGTGACCGTATCCATCGCACTGGACAAAAGCGGGATATTCATCCCGATCGAGCGGGTCACCCGGGTGCGCGTATCAGCGGTTGAGGGCAGGACGGACGAGGCAGCAGGCAGCAGCAGCACGTCGTCAAAAGTCAGGGCCTCGCGAATCTCCATCGGGGGTCTCCTTGATGGGGCGTTTGGCACGTCGCTATTGCATGGAAGGGGCCGCTGCAAAAGGCCAAACTGGCCCAAATGCCGCAAAGCTATGCTCAGGTGACGGGATCACCCTGTCGGAGCCGCAGCATTGCGGTATGTGTAAACTTACAAGCAGAATGCAGGCAACACTGATGAATCCGACCGATCCACTTGTGATTTTTACGCCCTCTGGCAAACGTGGGCACTTTCCGGCAGGCACCCCGGTGCTGACAGCGGCGCGGCAACTGGGGGTCGATCTGGATTCAGTCTGTGGGGGCCGGGGGATTTGTTCCAAATGTCAGATCACCCCGTCCTATGGCGAGTTTTCCAAGCATGGCGTGCATGTCGAGGTTGACGCTTTGTCCGACTGGAACGCGGTCGAGGAACGCTATGACACTATCCGCGGCCTGACCAAAGGTCGCCGTCTGGGCTGTCAGGCTTGTATCCTGAAAGATGTGGTCATCGACGTGCCGCCGGAATCACAGGTGCACCGCCAAGTGGTCCGCAAAGAGGCGTCGGACCGCGTCATCATCATGGACCCGGCGACGCATCTTTATTACGTCGAGGTGCAGGAACCCGACATGCATGAGCCCACCGGCGACTTTGAGCGACTGGGTTTTGCCCTGCGCGATCAATGGAATGTCGACCGGGTCACCGCCCCCCTGCCCGTGCTACGCCGCCTGCAACCCGCGCTGCGCAAGGGGTCGTGGACCGTCACTGTCGCCCTGCACAAAGGCCACCGGGACGAGGCGCATCAGATCCTCGACATCTGGCCCGGCTTCTACGAGGGCCGGATTTACGGGCTGGCCATCGACCTTGGGTCCACCACCATCGCCGCCCACCTGACCGACCTGCGCAATGGCACGGTCAAGGCCAGTGCTGGCGTGATGAACCCGCAGATCCGCTTTGGCGAGGATCTGATGAGCCGCGTCAGTTACGCGATGATGAACCCCGGCGGCGATGTG
>JANOMH010000694.1:0-1583 GCA_031420215.1 Rhodobacterales bacterium
GGCCCAGGCGGCGATGATATCGCCGACCGTCACATAGTCGGTGTTAGCCGCGCCATCCATGAAATCGGGCGTGGTCTGGGTCGTCGCATCCCAGTTATGGGTGGCGGTGACTTTCAGACCGGCGGCCTGCGCCTCGCCAATTTGCGGGGCCATGAATTCGGGCGGCAGACCACCTTGCAGGTCGATCAGGCTGTAGCTTTCGGCCACAGCTGTGCTGATCCCCTGGGCCCATTGCGTCGGGTCCATCTGGGTTTCCCATGATGTCAGCTTGAAGCCGACGATTTCTGCGGCCTGAATCATCCCCGCGCTGATCGCCGCGTTGAACGGGTTGGCGTTGGTCAGCGGGATGACGAACATCGCTTTATCGGCCATGCAGGTTTTGGCATCAAAAGCCTCACCGGGGGCGGTAAAGGTTGGGGCGGCGCTGTATTGCGCGATCAGGGCGCGGGCGGCGTCCAGATCGGCAAGAGCGGGGGTTGATAGCAGCATAAGGGCTGCGGCAGTAAGCAGGCGCATTTTGGGTTACTCCCGTTGGGTTGAGGTAAGGTAAGCTGCCGCCTCGGTTGTTGTTATGAGATCGGCATATTTCGCAGACATATCAAAGAGGTTGGATTGATGCGGGGCCTCGGCCCGGTCGCCACAGGCATCGCCGACGACAAGGGTAACGAAGCCGTTGGACATCGCATCGACGCAAGTGGCACGGACGCAGCCGGATGTGGTAAGGCCGGTCAGCAGGACAGTATCGATGTGCATTGACGTGAGGGTCGCGGCGAGTGAGGTGCCGAAAAAAGCGGATGGATACTGCTTGGTTACCATGATCTCGTCTGGGTTGCGGGCCAGATCGGGGGTCAGATCGCCCAGCGGATTGCCCCATTCGAGGACCTTGAGCGGCGGGGCCTTGCGGAAGAACACGCCCCCATCGGCCCCACCCGCGATGTAGCGGACTTCGGTGAAAATCGCCGGGGTTTTGGTGGCGCGGGCTTGGGCAAGCAGGGTTTTGGCGTTGTGAAGGGCGGTTTTGCAGCCCTCACCGCCAAACAGAGGCGAGGCCGGATCGAAATAGGCTTGCGCGAAATCCACCAACAGCAGGGCCGGGCGTTTGCCCCAAACTTGGCCGCTGTGATACCCCGCGCGGGCGTAATTCTGATCCAGCGTTTCGGTCATTCGGCAGCCCTTAGCGTGGCAAAAACCGGATCTTTTGGTGCATCAAACCCGGTTTCACGTTTCGACCGGGCTTTCAATTCGCGCAGATTCTCAAAACCGCGGTCAAACAATTGCGTGGCCCCGCGCTTGTCAGCCATCCGGGAACGAAGCTTTTCTGTGGCGGACAGGTCCAGCCGCCCATCCTCAATCACCACACCATAACGGCGCGCGCCATCCTCGGTCACTAAATGCCGCTCCACATCCGCGAATACGAGCGCCGGATCACGTTTGAACGGATCACCCCAGCCGCCGCCACCCCATGTATTGAAATAAAGCATATCGCCGGGGCTGACTTTAACGCGGTCGCATTTCGACGGGATATTTTCATCGGTCCCATCTTTGCGCACCAACCGCTTCGTGGACCGCATCCCCGGTTCACC
>JANOMH010000695.1:0-1693 GCA_031420215.1 Rhodobacterales bacterium
TTTCGGAGTTGCCCAAATACTCCCGCCGGAGGCTCCTGCCCAGCCGCAAACCACTCCTCAGGCATCCGCAGGCGGTTTGCCCAGATGCTTCCTTAACCGCGACGGCGTCGATTTCTTCCGGTTCTTGAACGGGTTCTTCGAGCTTTGGTCGCGCAAGGTCAGGCGGATCGGCGTGCCTGGCATATCAAAAGCAGCCCGTAAGCCATTGACCAGATAGCGGTTATAGCTTTCCGGCACCAGATCGGGATGCGAGGTCATGACGATAAACCCCGGCGGCCGGGTTTTCACCTGGGTCGCATAGCGCATCCGGATCCGGCGGCCACCGGGGGCCGGCGGCGGATGGCTCTCCATCATGCCCAGCAGCCAGCGGTTTAGCTGCGCCGTGGTGATCCGGCGGTTCCAGACCGTGTGGGCGCGCATGATCGCCTCTTGCAGCTTGTCTAGGCCCTTGCCGGTTTTAGCCGAAACAGCCACCAAAGGCGCACCGCGCAATTGCGGCAAGAGCCGCTCGAATTTTTCTTTCAGCTCTTTCAGCTTTTCTTGCTTATCGGTTTCCAGATCCCATTTGTTGATCGCAATCACCACAGCCCGGCCTTCGCGTTCAGCCAGATCGGCCAGCCGCAAATCCTGAATTTCAAACGGAATATCCACGTCGAGCAACAAGACGACGACTTCGGCAAACCGGACCGCGCGCAGGCCATCGGACACCGACATCTTTTCCAGCTTGTCAACGATCCTGGCCTTTTTGCGCATTCCCGCCGTGTCGAAAATCCGGGTCGGCACCCCTTCCCATTCCGTCACAACCGAAATGGCATCGCGGGTAATCCCGGCCTCAGGCCCGGTCAGCAGCCGTTCTTCGCCCAGGATCTGGTTGATCAGGGTCGACTTTCCAGCATTCGGACGGCCCACAACAGCAATCTGCAACGGTCTGGCCGCTGTGGGCACACGCGGCAAATCCTCATCGTCTTCATCCACGTCCACATCAATGTCGGGGGCCTGCTCCAAAACCAAAGCCGCCTCCAACGCGGCCTTCTCGGCAAAGGCATCGGCCAAGGGGGTCAACACCTCCAGCAGCTCATTCATCCCCTCGCCATGTTCGGCGGACAGGCGGATCGGTTCGCCCAAGCCCAGCCCGAACGCCTCATACACACCCGCATCGGCGGCGCGACCCTCGGCTTTGTTGGCGGCCAGAATCACATGCGCATTCTTCTTGCGCAGAATTTGCGCAAACACCTCATCCGCAGGCATCACCCCCATCCTTGCGTCGATCATGAACAGACAGATGTCGGCCATCTCGACCGCGCGCTCGGTCAGCTTGCGCATCCGGCCCTGCAGGCTGTCGTCCGTGGCTTCCTCAAGCCCCGCCGAATCGATCACGGTAAAGCGCAGATCGCCCAGTCGCGCCGCACCCTCGCGCAGATCGCGGGTGACACCGGGTTGGTCATCGACCAGCGCCAGCTTGCGGCCCACAAGCCGGTTGAACAGCGTCGATTTGCCCACATTCGGGCGGCCCACTATGGCAAGGGTAAAGCTCATTTTCGTCGAAACCTAACAGGTGCAAGCGCTGGCCCTACACCAATCAGCGGCTAACGGAAAGCGACGAGTTGCCCGGCTTTGGTGACAATATACAGCGTGCCACCGGCCACGACCGGCCCAGAGGCCGCCCCGCCGGGCAAAGCGATATCGCCCAAGG
>JANOMH010000696.1:0-7657 GCA_031420215.1 Rhodobacterales bacterium
GGTCGGGCACGTGACCGATGAAATCAGATTGTCAGTCACCGTGACCGGCCCGACTACCGTGACGTTACCGGTGTTCTGGACCAGGTAGCTGTAAGCTGCGGTCTCGCCGGTGGCAAAGCTGTTGTTGGTCAGCGCCACGAATGACTTGACCATGGTCAATTCCGGCGTTTGCACCGCAAAGGCGGTGGCACTGGCCGGGGATGGTGTCACGACGGTATTGCCGTCAAAAACGGTTGATGCCGTGGCCGAGTTCACAAAACTGCCATTGTCGATTTCGGCCTGCGTGGGCGACCAAGTCGCCTCGCAGACTGCGGTTGCACCGGGGGCCAGCGGGGCTGTGGTGCAGGTCAACGTGGCGGGGATATTTGCATCCGCTACAGTGATGTCATCGGTCGTGGTGACGTTGCCAGTATTGCGCACGGTGAACTGGAAAGTGATGACATCCGTGGTCGCGTCATAAGTCGCCGATGTGGCCGGCTTGATCTGCTTGGTGATCGACAGGGCCGGCAGTTGTGCCGCGTTCACGGTGACAGTGTCGGTCGGCGATGTCACCGCCGCCACACCGCCCGGATAGGTGGCCGAAGGGATCACCGCCTGTGAGACCGAGGCCGAGGCGATGTTGGTCACCGATCCCGCATCCAGATCGGCTTGCGTGACCCTATAGGTCGCGGTGCAGGTCAGGGTGCCAAGCGGGGGAATGCCTGCCCCCGGCATAGCGGGGCAAGTCACCCGCACCTTGTCATCGGCCACGCGGACCGGGCTGGTCAGGGTGACGTTGCCGGTATTGGTGAGCAGATAACTATAGCTGATCACATCGCCGACAGCGTCAAAATTCGCCCCCGCCGTCGCAGTCTTGTCCACCGTCACACCCGGCAGCTGATCCGGCCCTGTCAGTACTACCGTGTCACTTGCCGTCACAGAGGTGCCCAGCGGAGTGCCAGCAGTCACATTCACAGTGTTCGATAACGCCCCCCGGTCCACGTCAGCCAGCACCACGACATGCGACGTGAATAGCGGGCTGGTATCGGCGCATTGGGTTGTTGAGGTGCCCGGCGCAATATCGGCAAGCGCGCAGGTGAACCCGGTCAGCGCATCGGTCAGGGTGATCCCGGTCAGGGTCACATTGCCGTCGTTGAACACCTCAAACGTATAGTTCTCGGTCCCGCCTACGCCGCCGAAACGGCCAGTGCCGTCGAATTCAGTCTTGACCAAGCGCATCGCCGGGGCCTCGGCCGGACCAGCCACCACCTCGGTCGCGGACCCGGTCAATGGCGCGCCACCAACGCCACTGGCGGTCAGGCCCGCTGTGTTGGTGATTTGCCCCGCATCCACATCGGCCTGGCTGACCGTATAGGTCCCGGTGCAGCTGGAGTTGGTGACGCCGGGCAGGATGGCCGGAATGGTGCAGGTCAGGTCGGGGGTAAAGAATGCGTCGGTAATCGCAACATTGGTCAAAGAAACGGTGCCGGTATTCTGCACCGCCAGCGTAAAGCGCACCAGATCGCCCGCAGTGGTAAACGGCCCATCGGCAGTTTTGCTGAACACAAAACTGGCAGTCCGGGCCGGACCGGTCACCGTAACCGAATCCGTTACATTCGCTGCACCGGGGGCCGTGGCCGTGGCGCTGTTCAAAATACTGCCGGCATCGATATCGGCCTGCGTCACGGTGCGGACCCTGGTGCAGGTCCGGTTGATCGCACCGGGGGCCAGGGTTGGGATCGTGCAGGTAAAGCCAAGTGCGGCGTCGTTAACCGCGATATTGGTCAGGGTCAGATTGCCGGTATTGCGCACCTCGAATGTATAAGTGATCAGGTTGCCCACAGCGCTGAACGTTGTGACCGAAGATTGCTTGTCCAGGGTCATCGATTTGGTGGCCGTGGCCGGGTTGATCGGGATCGTGACGGTATCGGTCCGGTTGATCGTGGACCCGTCCGGGGCGGTGCCCACCGCGCTGGCGGTGTTGCTGATCGTGCCCAAGTCCAGATCGGCCTGAGTGACCACATAGGTGCCGCTGCAGGTGGCCACGCCAAACGGCGCGATATTGGTCCGGGTGCAAGACAGCGCCGGGATACGCGGATCGGTCACCACCACCCGGGTCAGGGTCTGCGCCGTCTGATTGGTAACGCTGAACCCATAAGTGATGGTCTGGCCCAAGGTGCCAAAACTGGCCGGGCCGGTCTTGTCGAACAGAAAAGCCGGGGTAATTGCCGCTGGCACGGTGACCGAAGACGAGGGCGAGGTGATCACAGTCGTCCCGCTGGGCCCGGCATAGGTAAAGCTGGCTGTCGCCGTATTGGCGAACCCGCCCGCGTCAATATCGGCCTGAGTCAGCCCCGCAAAGCTGGCAGTGCACTGAAAGCTGCTTGGCGACAGGCCTGAGCCGACAGAGTTCAGGATTGCCGGTTGCCCCGCGCAGCTGACAGCGCCGAGCTTGGGATCAGTCACAGTGATTGGCTGCGATGCGACGATCTGGGTATTGCCGCTGTTGGTCACTGTAAAGGTATAGGAAATCGTGTCGGACAAAGCATCAAAATCTGGCGTGGTTGAGGCCTTGACCAAAGTCAGGCCGGGGCTGCCCGCCTGCGGCACAGTCACGCTGGCGGTGTTCGACGTGGCCAGGCCATCGGTAGCGCTGGCAGTGTTGGTCACGAATCCGGCGGCAATATCGGCGGCAGTAAAGGTATAAGTCTGCGAACACGTCGCCTGCGCATTGGGCGCGAGTGCCGTTGCCGAACAGGTCAACAGGCCGGGAAAGCGGTTGTCGCTGACCCGGATCGGGGCGGCGCTGGTCACATTGCCAGAGTTAGTCACCTGATAGGTGTACAAGACCGTCCCGCCGACCACATAGCTCAGCGGGCTCAGGGTCGGGGCGGTCTTGACCATGGTAAACGCCGGAGACCTGGTTCCGTTCACCGTCAGCGACGTCTGCGTCGCGTTCACGGCCACATTTTGCGGCGTCCGCGCAGAACCGGTGGCAAGGTTGATCACCCTCCCGGCATTCAGATCGGCCTGCGTCACGCTGTAAGGGGCGGATGTGCAAGTCAGCGTTGCGTTCGGCGCAATCGGCGTGGCCGGGCAAGTCACCGACACTTTGTTATCGGCGACGGTCGCGCCGGACAGGGTCACTATCCCGGTATTGCGCAGGATATATTCATAGACCAGTTGAGCGCCCAAAGTCGAAAACGGCGATGGCGAACCTGCACGCAGCTGTTTGACAATTGTAAGCCCGCTGGTAACGACCGCCGGAATGGAATTCGTATCGTTCGAACTTGCCGGTCTTCCCGCAACGGTGATACTCGCAGTAGCACTGTTGGTCAGGGTGCCAGCGTCCAGATTGGCTTGCGTCACAGTGTAACTGGCCGTGCAAGTCACCGTCGCGCCGGGGGCGACAACACCAGCCGGGCAAATGGCGCCGCCGGTCAGGGCATCAGTGATCGTGGGCGGACCGGGCCAGGTGACGTTGCCGGTGTTGCGCACCGCAAAGCGGTATTGGATGACAGCGCCGACCGCGTTAAAGCTGGTCTGGACCGCCGTCTTGTCCAGCACCATTGCCGGGGCGGCGACCGGGCCAGTGATCGACCGGGTTGCGGTATTGCTGACCGTCGTGCCATTCGGGGCGCGGGCGTTGACTGTGGCCGTATTGGCCAGCTGGGTGCCACCGACCGCAAAAGCGTCAATATCAGCCTGCGTCACGGTATAGGTGCCCGAACAGCTGGCCGTGTTGACCGTATTGACCGCATTGATCGGCGCAATCGAGGCTATCGTGCAGCTGAGCGCCGGTATCTTGGGGTCAGTCACCACGACATTTGTCAGAGTGGCATTTCCGGTGTTGGTGATGGTGAAATTATAGGTAATCACCTGCCCGGCGGTGGAAAAACTGGTTGGGCTGGTGGTCTTGGTCAGGGTCACTGCCGGGGCCAGCGTGACACTGGCGGTCAGCGTAACGGTGTCTGTCAAAGCGCCCAGCACACCAAAGGCGGGCCTGCCAGTCGCTGTGGCAATGTTGGTCAGAGTCCGGGCATCAAAATCGGCCTGCGTGACGACATAGGTAGCCGAACAATTGGCCGTCGCCGCCGTCCCGCCGGACAGGGTTTTCGGCAGTGTTGTGGGCGAACATGTCACCGCACCGATCTTGCTGTCGCTGACCGCGACGTTAGTGATGTCAACCGACCCGATATTGCGGACAACATAGTCATAGGTGATGATCTGCCCGACAGCAGCAAACGTCGTCGCCCCGCCGCGCACGGTCTTGTCCAGCTCGTACCCCGGCGCGACGGTCCGCAAAAGCGGATCGGCTAAAGGAGTGCCCCGCGTGAAATCCCAATAGTTATCATTGGGGTCAGCGTCGAAGACCTGGGTCGAGGTCCGGCCTGTCGACAGGATATTGGCAAGCAAGGCCGGATTGGTCGATGAAAACCAGCCGGTGTTGAAGGTGTTGTTGCCAAAACCGTTTTCAAAGCCAAAACTGGTGGTGCCTGCGTCATTGGTGATTTCCGTGGTTCGGCCAGACCAGTTGCCCACGTCAAAGCCATTCATCCGCAAGGTGATGTCGTTATTGTCGAACCCCCCAACCTGCGTATCACCGTCATAGGCGGAAAACCGCACGACAATCCGGGCGATAGCGCCGCCAAAATAATCAAAGCAAGTCCGAAAACCACAGTCGAGCGCAATCGGATTATTGATGGTAAATGGGTTGCCTCGGAAGGCGGCGGGGGCGCCGGTATTCTGATAGCCGACAAAGGCGCCGGTCGGATCGGAAAACTGGTAGTAAATGTTGCCATTCACCCCAGTCATCACAATCGCCACACCGCCCGCTTGGGGGTATTGGGTGGGCAGGGCCACACCAGTAACCGGAACGGTAGACGTAAACGGAGTCGCTTCGGCGGCTGGGGCATAAAACGTCAATAAATTCAGCGTTATAGCAGCAAAAACAACAGTCCTGCGCCAAAGCTTTGAAACCAACTTACTCACGCGAATGCCCCCGGTTTGCCATGCCCCGTGAAGTCTTTTGCTTCGGTCCGGACATGGACTTTTCGATCCTGGGCGATCATTGATCGGCTCTTTTTAACAAGCACACTTTGCACTTATACCGAGGCGAACAATGCCGACCTGACCCAAGGATATCTGAAATTATCTCTGATATGTAAAGCGGTTCGACGGGGGGAGTTTTCGATCGGACTTAACCTGCCCCGCAGCTGCACCAGATTTGGGTAAATCCACGCACTATCCGCTGGCTGTGGCCGCGCAATGTGCCCAACAATGGCTCTGGCTGCAAACCGCGACCGGCGACAGATGCTTGGAGCGAGATTCTCAGGCTGAGACCGGGCATATGCAGCCAAAAACCAGATCATCCCCTCTTGAACCGCTCAGCGTTTCAGACTAACCGACAGGTGGCCTTAGGGGTATAGCTCAGTTGGTAGAGCGACGGTCTCCAAAACCGTAGGTCGCGGGTTCAAGCCCTGCTGCCCCTGCCATTGTTTTCGTTCAGTTTTTCCTCGATTTCGGGCCGACTGGGTTAGAGCAGTTGGGCGCTCAGTTGGGAATCTTCGTTCCCGCTTCGTGCGCTTCCCGCTTTCTTATTGCCGATTCCGCAAGCCGCGAATCCCGGCTCAGATAGTGGGTGTCCATGATCGAACCCACATCGCGGATACTGTGCCCGGTAATGGTGGCGATTTCGGACTCATTGCACCCGGCCAATGCGAGGCGGGTAACGGCAGTTCCTCGCAAATCGTGGAACGTCAAACCCGTCACCTTGGCCTTGATGACAGCCTTGCGCCACGACGCGCTGAATCCGTGCGAGGTCCAGGAGGTGCCCGTTATCGTGGTCAAGGTGGTCACGGCAGACTTGGCTTTTGCGGCGGTGTCCAAGGCGGCTTTGAGAGTGGCGGCCACAGGTATGACCACGCGACGGCCTGTCTTGCTCTGCCGCAACCGGATATGTGTTCCGTCATAGGCTGACCAAGACAGGCGCAGCAAGTCACCCTGCCGCTGGCCAGTCCAGACAGCAAGAAGATAGGCAAGGCGCAACCGATCCGGGGCGGAGTCGAGGAAGGCCTTTTCGTCTGACTCTGTCCAGATCGACTCAGCCCGGTTCGCGCGATAGAGTTTGCCGGGCCGTTCGCAGGGATTCGAGACAATCAGGCCCCGGTCTGTGGCCCAAGCAAGAATGGCTGCAGAAGTGGAAAAGGTATAATCGGCTTGACGCCGCGACTTGCTGGCTAACTTGTCACGCCATTCGAGAAAAGTTCCACGGGTGCGCCGGTCGGAAAGTGCCTCAAGCGGGAAGTCGCCAAACTCGACTTCGATCAGCCGGATAAGTTTCGCATAATCCTTGCGGGTGCGCGGTGCCAGATCGGTAAAGCGGGGGAACGCTGGTAGTCGTTCAAGACCGTTTGGAGGGTGCCGGACGGTTGTTTGACCTTCTCTTCAACCGCCGAATTGTAGGCGGAGATAAGCTCAGGTTCGCCGGGTTTACCGGGCAACCTTGGGCCACCCTTCCACGCATACCAATAAGCAACGCGGCTGCCATCAGCCAACCGCTTGCGGACGCAGTTAAGACCTTTCAGCCGGACGTGCATTGCGTTTCGCCTTCCAAGTGTCAAAGGGGTCGATTGGTGACTGTTCCACCGCCAACCGGACTACTATACGAATGATACCCTCGGGAGTCACTTCCACAGCCCCGACGGTCACATCAGCGGCACGGGCCGCTTTCACCGCCCTAACCACGTCCGCTTGTCGAAAAGTGGATGGACGCCGGGGCATAACTCAGAACGCCCCGTTCACGCGGACACGGGCCACGCCGGACGGGTTCGCGGCGGCAAGGACAGCCACCCCGATCTTGATATTCCCGGCGGCGGTTGTGGTCACGATTCCCGGCGAGTCATCCCAGTAGACCGTTGCGCCCACGGTCAGCACATCGGTTGACACCTTTGGCAGGTCAAACACCCCTGCCAAGGTCAGGACAACTTCGGCCCCGGATGCGGCTGCGCCATTGGCCACCCCAAAGATGGAACCCACTAGCGCACCTTGGCCAGAGGTCAGGGAATAGGGGGCGGCAAGGGTCAGGCTGACCCCGGCTTGCACAAAGTTTTTCATATCAGGTCAGTCCTTTTGATGTGTTGAATCGGATTGTGTGGGTCGGTCGCGCCCCGTTAAGGGCCGCAATTTCCCGATCAAGAGCGGCCAAGGCGCGGGCCTGATCTGTGTCGGATTTGTAGGTCACCATTTCCCCGTTTTGGTCACGGAAAGTCATGACCCCGGTTGCGCGGGCTTCCACAAGTGAGTCCCGCGCAACCTGTAGCTGGTGAAGGGTCAGGGCCATTGGCCTAGACCCCGGTATTCTGATACGCGCCGCGCCAGTCCAGCCAGCCAGCACCAAAGTCGAGGAAGGCCCGGTATTTCAGGCCCAGCGTATCCCACGCCTCTGCCCGCTGAAATTGGACGCCTTGGGCGCTGGCAAGGTAGCCATATTGCAGCGCAGCCAGCCGCGCCGGGTCTGCGAAGATGAACCATTTCGGGCCGATCAAGCGCGGTTCCACAATCAAGGTCAGCTTGCCCGCGAAGGCGTTCACATCGCCGGTCGTGGCCGCATAAATCGAGGCCAGAAGCTTTTCCGCGTCCGTCTCGGAGTCCGGCCCAACCACCAGATATTTGGGTT
>JANOMH010000697.1:0-1516 GCA_031420215.1 Rhodobacterales bacterium
ACTTCATCAAGGCTCACGGCCTGACGCTCGACTGGCTGATCGAGACGCATGTCCATGCCGACCACCTGTCGGGCGCGCCTTACATTCAGGGCAAGCTTGGCGGCAAGATCGGCATCGGCGAGAATATCACCGTCGTGCAGGAAACCTTCGGCAAGGTGTTCAACGAAGGCACCGAGTTTCAGCGCGACGGCAGCCAGTTTGACCGCCTGTTCAAGGATGGCGACAGTTACAGCATCGGCGGCCTGACCGCCTTTGCCATGCACACGCCCGGCCACACGCCGGCCTGCATGACGCATGTCATCGGCGATGCGGCCTTTGTCGGCGACACTTTGTTCATGCCCGACGGCGGCTCGGCCCGCGCCGATTTCCCGGGCGGCGACGCGCGCACGCTCTATCGCTCGATCAGGCGGGTTCTGTCGCTGCCGGATGACACGCGGCTGTTCATGTGCCACGACTACGGTCCGAACGGCCGGGAAATCCGCTGGGAAACCACGGTGGCGGAGCAGAAGGCCCACAACATCCATGTCCATGAGGGCATCACCGAGGATCAGTTCGTGCAGCTGCGCGAGGCGCGTGACACGACGCTGGCCATGCCGAAGCTGATCATCCCGTCCTTGCAGGTCAACATGCGCGGGGGCGATCTGCCACCCCCGGACGAAAACGGCAAGCGGTTCCTGAAGGTGCCGATCAACGGCATGTAAGCGCCCCGCCCGGTTTTTTTGCACGTCAACACAAGGACACTTCGAAATGACGCTCAAGACTATCAGCCCGAACCTGTCGGTGTCCCCCCAGATCCCGTGACCGCCGCTTAACCCCGAAAAGGCAATTCCCGTGACCTCCCTCAAGTCCCTTCTGCCCATCCTTGGCTGGGCCCCGGCCTATACCAAAACCGAGGCCCAAAGCGATCTGGTCGCCGCCGTGATCGTGACGATCATGCTGGTGCCGCAAAGCCTGGCCTATGCCATGCTCGCGGGGCTACCGCCGCAGGTCGGACTTTATGCATCGATCCTGCCGCTGATCGCCTATGCCATCTTTGGCACCAGCCGGGCGCTCGCGGTGGGGCCGGTGGCGGTGGTGTCGCTGATGACGGCGGCGGCGGTGGGGCAAGTGGCGGCACCGGGGAGTGCGGAATATCTGACCGCAGCCATCACACTAGCCTTTCTGTCTGGCCTTGTGCTGGTCGTGATGTCGGTCCTGCGGTTGGGGTTCATGGCCAATTTCCTGTCCCATCCGGTTATATCCGGCTTCATCACCGCGTCAGGCATCCTGATTGCCACCAGCCAGTTGAAGCATATTCTGGGGATCAAGGCCGACGGTGATACCCTGCCGCATCTGCTGACCGGCATTTTCAACGGGATCGGCGGGATCAATCCCTATACCCTGGTGATCGGCATCGCCGCGACCGCTTTCCTGTTCTGGACCCGCAAGCAGTTGAAAACGCTGCTGCTGGCACGCGGCCTGAAACTGCGGATGGCTGACTTGATCGCCAAGGCAGGCCCGGTGGCGGCCATCGTGC
>JANOMH010000698.1:0-2713 GCA_031420215.1 Rhodobacterales bacterium
GTGACTTTTTGTTCAAGGTCGATGACCGTGCCGCTGAGCGGGGCAGAGGTATCTGCCAGCAGATAGATCACCAGTCGCGCCGCCTCTTGTGCCTCGACCAGCCGCCTCAAGGGCATGGTGGCAGATGCTTTGGCCAGCCAATCGGGACCGTTGGCCAGCGTCTGCAACCGATCCTCGGTTTCGGTCGCGACCCAGCCCAGATTGATTCCGTTCACCCGGATCTGGTCGGCCATATGGGAATGGGCGGCGTTCTTGGTCAGGGTCGACAGTGCCGCCTTGGAGGCGGAATAGATCGCCAGTTCCGGCAGGCCGCAATGGGCGTTGACCGACTGGATATTGACGATTGTGCCAGCGGACTTGCGCGCCAACATGTCGGCAATTGCTGCCTGCATCAGAAAGAACGGCGCGCGGGCGTTGACGGTAAACAGACTGTCCCAGAGGGCGATAGTGCCATTGGTGAATGCGGCGCGGGTGGTCAGCCCTGCGGCATTGACCAGCCCGTCGATCCGGCCAAACCGGGTCAGGGCAGCGGTCGCAATGAACTGCGGGGCGGCGGGGTCCAACAGGTCGGCCTGCACCGACGGCATCCCCAATTCGGAGGCTATGGCCTGCAATCCGGGCCCATCCCGGTCGGTCAAAACCAAACAATCCGCGCCAGACAGGCACGCGGCACGTGCGATTGCGGCCCCGATTCCGCTGGCCGCCCCGGTGATGATAGTGACCTTGCCCGCCAACCCGATCTGCATTGTCGCCCCCCATTTCCAGCGACAAGGTCGGCCTATTGGCCCGCGTCTGTCAACTGTCTGCCAAAAACGCCCGGTCAAACGGAACCTGCCGCCGCGCCCCGCCCTCACCTGTGATGATAAGGGTGTCATCGCTTGCGATGACGCTGGCCACCGCCTCGCCGCTCGGCCACGACAAAGCGCCAATCACATGGCGGACCTCGGCGATCTGGTCGGGGTGTAGGGTCAGGCCTGCGCTTTGGCCAACCGCTGTCAGCGGATCGGGCATTTCTGTTGCCCCAATCCCCAGCATCGGCAAAGCGGCACCTTCCTCGACCCCCAGACAGGCCCGGTGCCGCCCGGACCATGGCGCATAATCCCGCCCGCCGTTGGAATGCCAGAGCATGGTCATCGGGAGTTTTTGGGCGTGGCGGAGCGAGAGGTAGAGATCGCCCGTGGCGGGCCTTGTGACGGCGGTCCAGCCAAGGGCATGGCCGGGGGCCTCGACCCCTACGACGAATTCCTCTTGCGCTGGGCCAAAGGGATAGCGGGTCAGATCCACCGTGCCACCAGCCGCCAGCGGAAACTTGTGCGGGTCGGGGCTGCGTGCAGGATAGGTCAAAAACGAGCGGCCCCGCGTAGCGTCCGGCTCGGGCGGGTTGGCGGCGGATTCGAACCAGCGCTTGGGGGAAAAGCGCAAAATACCACCCTGCGGCAGGCTGACCATGGCGTGGTTGGCGACAGGGATCAGGCCGGTGCCGCCGGTAAAGATGTGGCGCTGATAGACAAACGGATGCCCGTCATGCAGTGACAGTTCCTTGACCAGCGTCGCCCCGCTAACGGCGTGGTCCAGCAAAGCGCGCAAGCCGCCCCCCGGCTGCACCGCCCAAATCCCGTTGGCGGGCCAGCCATGCATCGGCGAACCTGCGGCGGATTGCGCGAAAGGAGCGCAAAAGAAATCACCGGCCAGCCCGGTCAGATGCAGGGGCGTGTCGGGGTCGAGCGTTTCGCCCGAGGTCACCCAAGGGGCGATGTGCAGCGGGGCAATCGCAAGGCCGCCGTCCTGAACGGTGAAATCCCGGATGAACCCGCCCAAGGGGTCAAAGCGGAATGAAATGCCTTTGGCAGAAACCGGGATCATTGCGCGCCCTCAGATCGTGATATGTTCGCCGGTGATGATACTTTCCACTTCGGCAATCGAGGATTTCTGCGGGTCGATGTTATCGGCCACCACTTTGCCCCGCCGCATTACGACGATGCGCGTGACCACCTTGAACACATGATGGATGTTATGAGCGATGAAGATACAGGAATGGCCGGAATCCCTGGCATCGCGGACAAACTTCAGCACGCCTTGGGTTTCGGCCACGCCAAGGTTATTCGTCGGCTCGTCCAGAATGATCAGGTCACTGTCGAAATACATGGCGCGGGCAATCGCTACCGCCTGCCGTTCACCGCCCGACAGCGACCCGATGGGCGTGGTCGGCGGGATGTTTTTCGAAATGCCAACCTTGCGCAGTAAATCGGATGCGACGCGGTTCATTTCGGCCAGATCCATCTGGTCAAAGATCGCGGGCCCTTTGCGCAGTTCGCGGCCCAAAAACAGGTTTCGCGCGATGGAGAGCTGCGGGACAAGGGCGGAATCCTGATAAATAGTCTCGATTCCGTTGGTGATGGCGTCACTGCTAGAGGTCATGATGACCTTTTTGCCCTTGATCCAAATCTCGCCGCTGGTCAGAGGGACCGCCCCCGAAAGCACCTTGATCAGGGTCGATTTACCAGCGCCATTGTCGCCCAACAGCCCAACGATTTCGCCCGAACGAATGGACAGGTTGACATCGGTCAGCGCCTGAATCCGGCCGTAATGCTTGGTAATATTGCGCATTTCGATAAGGGTTTCGGTCATACCTTATGTCCCCGCATTATGCCGGCGTTCCAGCCAGGCATGCAGCGCCATCATCCCCAGAATGATCGCGCCGATGAAAATATTA
>JANOMH010000699.1:0-2899 GCA_031420215.1 Rhodobacterales bacterium
TCGACTGGGAATCCTATGCGCGCCAACTCTTTTCCCTGCCAGGTGCCACCGCTCTTAGCGTGATCGACGCCAAACGCGGAATCGCCCGGATCGCACTGCTCGACAACGGCATCCTGCAGGCCGCCTTGTTCACTGGTCCGACCCCAGTGGCCGTATCGCGCGACCACTTGGCCGCATTGTTGGGTCAGCCGGGCGAAACTGCGCTGGCGGGCCGTCCGGGCGCCGATGTGCCTGACCCCGGCCCAACAGTTTGTGCTTGCTTTGGGGTGGGGGTGAACACCATCCTGACTGCGATAGAAACAGGCGGGTTGATCAGCGTGGCACAGATCGGGATGGCGTTGGGCGCAGGCACGAATTGCGGCTCGTGCAGGCCGGAACTGGCGGCACTGCTATCGCGGACAGTGCTGCGCGAGGCGGCGGAATGAGCCTTGCTCCCTATGTCCAGATTCTCGGGCGCGGCCCCGGTCGGGCGCGGTCACTGACAATGGACGAGGCGCGGGCGGCGATGACTGTGGTCCTGTCCGGTCAGGCCGCCCCCGAAGCTGTCGGTGCCATGCTGATGCTCATGCGGATGAAGGGCGAAACGGCCGATGAAATCGCCGGTTTTGTCAGCGCCGCGCGGGCCAGTTTGCCGGAATGGCAAGGGCAGCGCCCGGCATTGGACTGGCCCAGTTATGCCGCCGGGCGAACCCGTGGGTTGCCGTGGTTCCTGCTATCGGCCCGGTTGGTGGCGCGTGCCGGGTTCCCGGTGCTGTTGCATGGCTGGAATTCGGATCAGCAGGCCGGGGCTGCTGTGCGCGACGCCTTGCCCGCCTTGGCGATCGGCACCGCCACATCGCAGGCTGACGCTGCCGCATTGTTGGGGCGCGGCGGCATCGCCTATCTGCCACTGGAAACCCTGTCGCCCGACCTGTTCCGGCTGCTACGGTTGCGCAGTGTCTTTGGCCTGCGGTCCTGTATGAACACCTGCCTGCGGGTCCTTAATCCCGGTCTGGCCCCGGCTGCGGTGCAGGGCGTTTTTCACCCGCCCTACCGGGAGATCCAGTTGGACGCCGGAGCGTTGTTGGGGCAACCGAACCTGACCGTCATCAAAGGTGGCGGCGGCGAATTTGAACGGCACCCGGCCAAAGATGCCGCCCTGTATGGCCTGCGCAATGGGCAAAAATTTGAACATACCGCCCCGGCCCTGCTGGACGAAACCCGTCGGCTGTCCGAAGGGCAAACCGACCCTGCCGCCTTGGTGGCGCTGTGGGATGGCAGCCTGTCCGACCCGTTCGCTCAAGCCGTGGTTCTGGGCACTGCAGCTTTGGCGCTGGAGACTTTGGGGGTAGCGGGGGATGCAGCGGGCGCGTTATGGCAAAACCGCCATGCCGTCAAAGCAGCATAGGCGCGAAAAATGCCCCTGAATTCAGCCACTTGCGACCCCTGCGGCACATCCGGTTCAATGCGCCCTTCAATGCGCCCATCAATGCGCCAACGCCCAATTCGGCCCCTGCCCGGCCTCGACCGTCAGATGCACATCCAGCTTGACCGCAGGCATCGCCGCCCCTTCCATCACGTCCTTGGCGACCCTGATCAGCGCGGCAGCTGACCCTTCGTCGACCTCGAACAGCAATTCGTCATGCACCTGCAACAGCATCCGCCCGGGCAACCCGGCAATCGCATCATCCATCCGGATCATCGCACGGCGGATCACATCGGCGGCCGTCCCCTGGATCGGGGCATTGATCGCCGCCCTTTTGGCAAACCCCGCCCCCGGCCCCTTGGCATTAATCTCGGGCGTATGGATCTTGCGGCCAAACAGGGTTTGCACATAGCCATTGGCTTTGGCAAAGGCGATGGTGTCATCCATATAGGCGCGGATGCCGGGGAAACGCTCGAAATAGCGGTCGATAAACCCCTGCGCATCGGCCCGCGGAATGCGCAGGTTACGGGCCAGACCAAAGCCGGAAATACCGTAGATCACCCCGAAATTGATCGCCTTGGCTTGTCGGCGAATATCGGGGGTCATCTGATCCAGCGGCACATTGAACATCTCGGACGCGGTCATCGCGTGAATATCGATGCCATCCTTGAACGCCTGTTTCAGGGCATCAATACCCGCGACATGGGCCAAAATGCGCAATTCTATCTGGGAATAGTCCAGCGATACCAGCACCTTGCCTTTATCGGCGACAAAAGCCTCGCGAATACGGCGGCCTTCCTCGGTCCGGATCGGGATATTCTGCAAGTTCGGATCGGTCGAGGCCAACCGCCCGGTCACCGCCCCGGTAATCGAATAAGACGTATGCACCCGGCCCGTGTCGGGGTTGATGTGGTCCTGCAAGGCATCGGTATAGGTCGATTTCAGTTTGGCCAATTGCCGCCAGTCCAGCACCAGCCCCGGCAAATGATGCTCGGTCGCCAGATCCTCCAGCACATCGGCCCCGGTCGCATAGGCCCCTGTTTTGCCCTTTTCACCGCCGGGCAATTTCATCTCGTCAAACAGGATTTCCCCAAGCTGCTTGGGCGAGCCCACATTAAACGGCCGCCCCACAACGCCGTGAATCTCCGCCTCCAACCCCGCCATTTTCTGCGCAAAAGCGTTGGACATCCGGGACAGGGTATCGCGGTCCACCTTGACCCCTGCCATCTCCATCCGGGCCAATACAGGCACCAAAGGCCGCTCCAGCGTTTCATAAACCGTGGTCACATGGGCCCTATGCAATAACGGCTTGAACGTTTCCCACAGCCGCAAGGTGACATCGGCATCTTCGGCCGCATATTTCACCGCATCAGCAACCGGCACCCGGTCAAACGTAACCTGGCTCTTGCCCGACCCAAGTAAGCTTTTGATCGAAATCGGAACATGGCCCAGGTAGCGCTCTGACAGCCCATCCATCCCGTGATTGTGCAGGCC
>JANOMH010000700.1:0-2509 GCA_031420215.1 Rhodobacterales bacterium
ACGGCGCGCATCGCCCCCAGCAGGGCCAAAGCGCCGTTCAGATTGTCGTTGTAATACAACAGCGGGTCGGCGACCGATTCACCCACGGCTTTCTTGCCGGCTAGGTGAATGACCGCGTCAACTTTATGGGCCCGCAGCGCCCGCTCGACTGTGGCAAAGTCCCGGACATCGCCCGCAACCAGACCGACTGACTTGCCCGTGATCGCCTCGATCCGGTCCAGGACTTCGGGTTCCGAATTTTCGAAGTTGTCCAGAACGACAACCCGGTAACCCGCGTTAAGCAGCTCCACCACGACATGTGACCCGATGTAGCCTGCGCCGCCAGTCGCCAAAATACCTTTCGTCATTTTTACTCGCCTTTTTAAGAGGTTACTTCCAAGCCCGACCACAACATTTCTGTTCGACCGGGGGCGCTATTCCACCGTCACTGACTTAGCGAGGTTTCGGGGCTGATCGACATCCGTCCCTTTGACCAATGCGGTGTGATAGGCGATCAGTTGGATCGCCACCGCATAGGTGAACACCGCAACGAATGGGTCAGTGGCGGGCAAAGTGATCGTCCGCCAGGCATTCGGCCCGATGGCAGCAATGCCTTTGGGATCGGACACAAGGATCACCCGGCCTTTGCGTGCGACCACCTCTTGCATGTTCGAGGCAAGCTTTTCGAACAGCGCATCATGTGGGGCCAAAACGATGACCGGCAGGTTTTCATCAACCAGGGCGATGGGACCATGTTTCAGCTCGCCCGCAGCATAGCCTTCGGCATGAATATAAGTGATCTCTTTCAGCTTGAGCGCGCCTTCCAGCGCCAACGAATGCATCATGCCCCGCCCGATGAACAACACATCGCGGGCCTCGGCGATATCACGGGCAATGGCGGCAATGGCTGGCTCTACGGCCAATGCTTCCGCCAAAGCGCGCGGCACTGTAAACAGCAGGTCGGTCAGCCGCTTGTGCTCGGCAATATCGATCAGCCCTTTCTGCTGCGCCACCATGATCGCCAAGGATGCAAAGCACAAAAGCTGGGCAGTGAAAGCTTTGGTCGAGGCGACGCCAATCTCGGGGCCGGCATGGATGGGCAGAACGATGTCCGCCTCTTGGGCAATGGTGGACGAGGTGACATTGACCAGCGCCAGTGTGGTCTGACCGCAGGCTTTGGCATAGCGCAGGGCGGCCAATGTATCGGCAGTTTCCCCCGATTGGCTGACCACCAGCATCGCCCCGCCCTTGGGCAGCGGCGGCTCGCGGTAGCGGAATTCCGAGGCGATGTCGATTTCAACCGGGAACTTGGCCAACTGTTCAAACCACGTCTTGGCCACCTGTGCCGACAGATAGGCGGTGCCGCAGGCCACAATCGTCAGCCGGGGAATCGCGGCCCAATCCAGCGCTGCGGCAGGGCATTCAACCTGAAGCCGATCCTTGGAAAACCATGCCCCAAGGACACGCGCAGCCACGCTTGGCTGTTCGTGGATTTCCTTGACCATAAAGTGGCGATACTGGCCCTTGTCGACGATAAAGCTGTCAACTGACAGCACATGAACGTCGCGGTGAACGATGTTTCCGGCGGCATCGTGAATGCGCACCGCGTTGCGGGTTAGGACGGCCCAGTCGCCTTCTTCCAGATAGGTAATCCGGTTTGTCAGCGGGGCCAAGGCGATGGCATCAGACCCGACGAACATTTCGTTATCGCCATGACCAATCACCAGCGGTGACCCCCGGCGGGCGCAGATGATCAGGTCATTCACGCCCTCAAACATCAGGCACAGGGCATAGGCACCTTTCAACCGCGAAATCGCCGCAGCGGCCGCATCTTCACGGCTCAGGCCACGGCGCAGCATTGCAGCGCATAGGGTTGCGATCACCTCGCTGTCGGTGTCAGAACTAAAGGTCCAGCCTTTGCGTGACAGTTCTGTGCGCAGTTCAAGGTAGTTTTCGATAATGCCGTTATGCACCACCGCCACCGGACCGGCCTTGTGCGGATGGGCGTTGGCCTCGGTCGGCAGTCCATGCGTGGCCCATCGTGTATGGCCAATGCCGCTGGTGCCCTGCAACGGCAGTGCGGTCAGCAGATCGGTCAGGGCCGACAGCTTGCCACAGGCGCGCCTACGGTCCATCACGCCGTTGTCGATGGCCACCATGCCCGCGCTGTCATAGCCGCGATATTCCAGCCGGCGCAAACCGTCCAACAACAGCGGGGCAACAGGCCGGTCGCCGATGACTCCGATGATCCCGCACATGATTGTGCTCCTTAACGCGTGGCGTTACGTAGATTGGCCACCCGGGATTGCCGCGCGGGCAACGTTGCGGTCTCGGACAGCGGGGGCAGGCTGGTGGCGATGACTTCCTCGCGCCACAAAGCTGGGCTGGCATTGTGGGCTGCGGTCTGGCGGAATGCGTCGCAGACCACGGCAGTTGCGGCTTCAAGGGCGAGTGGGTCCAGCCCTTCTGCCATGATCCGGATCAGCGGCTCGGTTCCCGATGGGCGCACCAAAAGCCGGCCCTTGCGCCC
>JANOMH010000701.1:0-1679 GCA_031420215.1 Rhodobacterales bacterium
AAAAAAGAAATGTAAGCGTAAGCCAGCAAAGTCATATCGATCACCACAACGGTCGCCAGTGTCAAAGCAAATTGGCGCAGATGCAGGTAGTGGGACATGGCGAGTGGCACGATGATCAGCAACAAGTAGATCACATTGGTCAATGACCGGGGCATCAGGTAATCCAACCACAGCGACTTTTCATAGGCCAGCGACTGGTTGTTGATCTCGACCACGATCATTTCGGAATGCGGCACATAGAGCAGAACGCCGAACACCAGCCCGATCAGCGCAAAGATCAGGAACAGCGGCTTGCGAGGGCTTTCTGGTGGCTCGATCACATACATTGAAAACGGCACCCAGATCGGCCACATGAACCAGGTGATACCAACGGCCCTTTCAACTGACTTGTGCCCAAGTCCGTGAGGTTATGGAAGCGATGGCCTCTGGGTCGTTTGCGAAGAAGTTCCAAGCCTTGCAGCAGGCATCGACGATTTCTTCGTAGGTGTTGAATACGGTGATGGCGAGTTTGTTGGCGCGCAGGTAGGCCCAGACGTTTTCGACGGGGTTCAACTCGGGGCTGTAGGGCGGCAAGGTCAGCAGGGAGAGGTTGTCGGGGACGGCGAGGTCCGCTGATCCGTGCCAGCCTGCGCCGTCAAGGATGAGAAGGGCATGGGCACCTGGGGCCACGGTGCGGGCGATCTCGGCCAGGTGGGCGTTCATCGCCGCCGTGTTGACGAAGGGCAGGACCAGCCCTGCCGCCATGCCGCGGGCCGGGCAGACCGCACCGAACAAATACGCCCATTGATAACGGGTGTCGCGGGGTGCGCGGGGTCTGGTGCCGCGCCTGGCCCAGACGCGGGTCAGGGTTCCCTGTTGACCCACGCGCGCTTCATCCTGGAACCAGATTTCAAGCGGCTTGTCCCGGGCCCGCGCCGGGATCGCCGCAGCTAACGCTTCGGGGAAGTTTTTTTGAACGCTGCTTGCGCCTGCGGGTCCGACTTCGGGTGCAGGGGGCGCACCGACAGCCGCCGAAATCCCAACGCCGCCAGTTGCTTGCCGACCGTCCGCTCATGCAGGATGACGCCGAACTCTACCTCGATGCGGTGCTGAAGGTCGCGGCGCCGCCAGCGCACAACGCCATCCCGCACCGGATCGGGAGCAGCCTCGACCCAGGCCGCAAGCGCGACGAGTTGTTCCGGTGCAAGCCGCCGGGGGCGCTGCGGCACCGTCCGGTTCTTGAGCCCGGTCAGACCCTCGGCGTTGTAGCGGTGCACCCAATCGCGCAGGGTCTGCCGGTCCATCCCACAGGTTTGCGCCGCCGTTGTACGATCCACCCCCTCCAGGACCAGCGCGATAGCCAGCATCCGCCGCGCCGCACGCGCGTCCTTCGCCTTGCCCGCAGCCGCGCGAAGCTCCGTCGCCGACAATTCCCGCCGCGTGATTGCAATCCCTGCCATGCCTGCCTCCTGTCCTTCAGGCTGCATTGATTCAGACTTCGCGAAGCTTGGGAATCCCAAAAGAGTCAGGCCAAAAGGCCGTTGGTATGATAGGGTCGACCTTGCCATTCGAAGCCGTCCTGCAGCACGGTGACGACCTGTTCGGTGCCCTGGTAGTCCCGAATCAGCCGGGTGCCTGCCATCGGCTTGCGGTCGGTGCGGATCCGGCGGGTGACGACATTCCCACCGTCTAGCTGTTCG
>JANOMH010000702.1:0-9204 GCA_031420215.1 Rhodobacterales bacterium
TTGCGGACGTTGTGACCCGCTCGCCGCCTCCCCCCGGACGCGCCCCGGGGCAGGCCGGGTTCCCGAGTTCTTTTTTCTCGCCATCGCGGCCCCGGCCTGGGCCGGGGCGAGACGGGGAGGAATGTGTCAGATAGAACGCAAACCGCCTAATCCTGTGACCCGGGGCGATAGGCAATCGCTGCCCCTTGCGCGGTGAGGTCCTCAACTTCGGCGGGCGAATAGCCAAGCTGACCCAGCACATCGTCCGTATCCCAGCCGCGCGGCGCAGAGGGTGTGCGGGGCGACAGCCCGTCCCCGTTGGCCCGGATTGAACTATGGACCACCGCCGCGCGGCCCTCGGTCGGGTGGTTTTCGTAGGTCAGCAGACCAACGGCTGTCAGATGCTCGTCCTTGCTGAGCGTTTCGATCGAATGAACCGGCATGGCTGCGATATCCGCCGCGCGGAAAACCTCAAGCCATTCTGCGGTTGTCCGGTCCGTAAGGGGCGCACCGCGCACTTCGAACCACTCAGCGACATTGACCGCGCGGGCCGCGACGGTGGTGAACCGGGTGTCATCGATCAGTGCTGCCCGCCCCGTCGCCTTCAGAAAGGCCCGGACCTGCGGATCGGTGTTGATGGTGACGGCGATATAGCCATCCTGTGTCGTCACCGGCTTGTTATGCGGGCTCAGCAGGCGCTGGTCACCATAAGGCCCGACCGGCGGATCAAAGCTTTGGGCGGCAAGATGTTCTTGCAGCACCATTGCGGCGATGGTTTCGAACATCGGCACCTCGAGCGAGACAACCTGCCCGGTGCGCTGCCGGTTGATCAGCGCCGCCATGATCGCCCCCGCCGCGATTTCCCCAACCACATGATCGCAAACCAGCAGCGGCACGAATTTTGGCGCACCGTCGCGGGCCAATGTCAGCCCGGCCAACCCGGTGGCGCCCTGCACCACGCTGTCATAGGTCGGAAAGCCGCCATAGGGGCCATCGGACCCATAGCCGGTCAGCAGGCAATACACCTTGTCCGGATAGCGGGCGCAGACGGTCTCAGGGTCCAGCCCCAGACGGGCCAAGGCCTGCGGGCGCATATTCGCCACGACGACATCGGACCAGCCAATCAGCCTTTGCACCACTTCGGCGGCCCCCGGTGCCTTGAGGTTCAGGCAGATGTTCCGTTTGCCGCGGTTCAGATGCAGATAAGCGCCGCCTGCTGGCCAGTTGGCGACAGCCCGCCAAGGCCGCGCATCAGGTCGCCTTCGGGGCTTTCCACCTTGATGACCTCGGCCCCGTACTGGCCCAAGCGCCAGGTGGCCGCAGGGCCAACCACAACGGCGGTCAGGTCCAGAACGCGAATGCCTTTGAGGGGTTCATAGGTCATGTCAGGGTCACCGCCAGATCAGCCGCGACGCCGCCGTCGCTATCAAGCATTTGGACCCGGCCAGTTGCGATATCGGCAAGGATGGTCATCGGGCGATTGACGTACAGGGGGGCCAGGTGTTTGGCGGTCACCGAATGCAGCATAAGCCCCAGGCCGGTGCGCAGGAACTCGGTGGCCAGCAAACTCGCCAGCCCACCGTTGACGACAAGATCAGGGTGGCCCTCGACATTGCGGGCATAGTCACGGTCAAAGTGGATGCGGTGGGTGTTGAAGCCGAGCGCCGAGTACTGGAACAACATGACATTGTCGGGCGTCACGACCATGCGTGGGCAGTCAGGCGGCAGGTCAGGGAGCACCGCCGGCGCCTTGGAGTGCGGGCCAGTTGGGTGCCCGCTGAGATAGAATACCTGCGCCTCGATGACCGCAGTTCCGTCTGCATCGGCCGGGGTCAGGCTGTGATCAATCTTGACGATAGAAAGCGGCCCGTTGCGTCCGGTCTTTTCGATGATGCTGGAAATAGCACTTTGCCGGAGGACGGGCATCCCGATCCGAAGATCTGCCTGAAACGACATGCTGCGCTGGCCCAGCAACAGGCGAGGCCGGTCCAGCTGCGGCATTGGCACCCCCAATCCGGGATAGCCGTCAGGGCGGAGCGAACGGCGTGTTGTTTCGCCTGCCAGCATGGCGAAATGCCAGCCCCGTGGCAGGCTGTCGCCATCAGAAAACTGCTGCGGATCAATATCCAGCATCGCTGCCACGCGCCGCACCTGACCCAGACTGAATGTGTCTTTTTGTGCGGTTCCAGCCGTTTTATCATCAAACGACATTCATTGCCCCCTGCCCCAATTTGGAATTCGGAATCGTGACACCCACGTCGAGCCAAAACGCCGGCAGCCGCACGGGCTGCCGGCGTCGTTTTGCTATTTGATCAGGTGCCGGATTTCGACCAGCCGCTGCATCGTCAGCTGTTCGCGCTCAAGGTTGGGACCGCTGCCGTCGGTCATCGCCATCAGCAACGTGCCGAATGGTCCCGACTTTTCGCGCAGATCGTTCAGCTTTTCGACCACAGTCTTTTTCGACCCCCAGATCACCGAGGACCGGATGAACCGTTCGACCGGCCAGTCTTCGTTGCTGATGGTCGGATCGGGCTTGCCGACCGTGGTATAGTCGGCGGCCAGCAGCACCTTCCACATGTAATCGTAGTAGTAGTGGCTGGAGCCTTTGGGATCCATCATCCAGTCTTCGGCCTGGGCATCGCTTTCGCCGATCAGGATGTTGCGGGCAACGGACCAGTCCTCGCCGGTGGGCTCGCGGCCAACGGCCTCGCAGCCCGCGACATACTGTTTCCAATGGCCATAGACGGTTTCATGTGGCGTGAAATTCGCGGTGACCGGCACCCAGCCCTTGCGGGCCGCCAGCGCGACGGTCGGGCTGTCGGGCGACATCGACGAGATGTGGATCGGCGGATGCGGCAGTTGGTAGGGCTTGGTCATTGTGCCGATGCCCAGCTCCGGATAGATCGACTTCTTGATCTGGACATTCCAGTACTTGCCCTTGATGTCGTAGGGCGGGTCCGAATTCCATATCTCCAGCACGATGCGCAGATGTTCGGCCACCATCACGTTGCGCTCGGCATGGTCTTCGTGATTGAACACCTCGAGGTCTGACGCCAGGCCGCCCGGACCGATCCCAAAGACGAAGCGACCCTTCGCCATGTGGTCGATCATGGCGACCTCGGCGGCGACGATCACAGGATGGTGCTGCGGCAGGCCCATCACGCCGGTCGCGAACTTGATGTTCTTGGTCTGGTTGATCAGGCTGGCGAAGAAGATCAGCGGCGAGGCGATCTGTTCTGTTGTGCAAGAATAGTGCTCGCCAATATAGGCGATGTCGAAGCCGAGCTTGTCGGCATAGATGATCTTGTCCTGGTTTTCCTGCAGGATTTCGCCAATCGGGCGATGTGGCGGATGCAAAGGCATCGCGAAAGTGCCAAGTTTTACCAAAGAAGTCTCCTCTTCTTGTTGTGCCCATCGTGGGGCTCTTGTCTTGATTTTGTTTAAGTGTGGTGGTCAGGGAACCTGATTAGGCCTCCTGGTTTTGCGAATTGCTTTGCCCCATGGCCGAAACCGTTGGTCAGCAACCCCGTCGATGTAGTGACAAACCCGGTCCTGGCGTAACTTCCGGAAAAGTCAGCAGGTCCAAAGTTTTGGCAGGCCGCTCAACCACGGTGTCCTCCTCCGAACCGCGTTTGCCAAGCCAGACACACCGATACGTGTCGTCGATTATTGGCCGTCCAGCCACTGTTCCATCCGGACCGACCTGTCCAAAACCAGTAGTCTCAACCGAGACGTCCAAAACGTCGGTCAACATTTTTTGGCGAAAAATCGGTGACAGAGGTTTGGCGGCGGCAAAGCGCAAGCTCGTTTGGTTCGCGACCAAGCCCAAGCGCGCACACCGGACCTCGGAAGTGCGCACCCATATCCCGGGCGCCATGGCGGCCCACCACAACCCGCGCGCCAAGCCGGTGTGCGGGCCATCACACGGGGTGCTGCAGGCGGCCCGATCCTGAGACAGTCGGTGAAACAGCCGGTGTCACATAAGGCACAATTGCCGAATGCCGCAGCATTGCGACAGTATCATTGCATTGGAATGGAGGGCGAATGGTCGTGAATATCAACCGGTCCGGCGGACCATTTGGCGCGGCAGACGCTTCGCTTCGGTTTAATGATGCAACTGTTTTTTCGATCTGGTCAGACACACTGAAATGTGGAGGGCAACGATGCTGACGATCTCGAATGTTTCCAAAAGCTTCCCCGGGGTCAAGGCGCTTTCGGGCGTTAAGCTTGATGTGAAGGCCGGCGAAATCCATGCGCTTGTCGGCGAAAACGGCGCTGGAAAATCCACCTTGACCAAGGTCATTGCCGGCGTGTTTCAGCCCGAAGAAGGGCAGATCGAATTCGATGGAGAGATCATTCATTGGTCATCGCCCGCCGAGGCCAAGGCCGCAGGCATTCATGTCATCTATCAGGAATTCGTTCTGTTCCCCAATCTGACTGTCGCCGAAAACATCTTTATCGGACATGAGCGCCGCAGTGGGTTCGGCGCGATCGACTACAAAAAGACCCGACAGGATGCGACGGATATGCTGAAACGTCTTGGCGTTTCGATTGATCCGGACGCTCTGGTCTCGGAATTAAGCGTCGCCGATCAGCAGATGGTGGAAATCGCCAAAGCGCTGGTCCACAAGGTCAAGCTGTTGATCCTTGACGAACCGACGGCAGTCATCGCCGGGCACGAGGTAGAGTTGCTGTTCGAACGCCTGCGCGCCCTGCGTGATGACGGCGTGGCGATCATCTATATCTCGCATCGGCTTGAGGAAATATTCGAGCTGTGTGACCGGGTCACGGTTTTCAAGGATGGCCAGTTCGTCATCACCGATCCTGTCGTTGGTATGACCCAGAACCGCCTCGTGTCGCACATGGTTGGCCGCGACATGAGCGAACTTTTCCCGCCAAAGGCCACACACGGTGCCGACAACCCTGTCGTGCTTGTGGCAACGGATGTTTCGGTCAAGGGCCGGGTCAGCGGGGCCTCAATTGAACTGCGCGCCGGGCAAATCACCGCACTTGCCGGAATGGTGGGTGCCGGGCGCACCGAGCTGGCGCTGTTCGGTGGCCTGCCGATGCAGTCGGGCCAGATCAGCATTGCTGGCGAAACCTTTCGCAAGATGACCCCTGCCATTGCGATCAGCAAAGGCGTGGGCATGTTGACCGAAGACCGCAAAGGTCAGGGTCTGGCCATGCTGATGTCCGTCGCCGCAAACATAAGCGCCTCCGACCTGAACTCGGTCAGCACATCAGGCTGGGTCGACTTTGGTCGCGAAACCGCAATCGCCAAGACCGAAATCGACACTTACAACATCGCCTGCCGCGGCCCGCAGGGCCCGGTTCTGACGATGTCAGGTGGCAATCAGCAAAAGGTGCTGGTCGCCCGTTGGGCCCGCACCTCGCGAAAAGTCATCATCATGGACGAACCGACACGCGGTGTCGATGTGGGTGCCAAGGCCGAGATTTACCGCATCATGCGGCAACTTGCCGCTGACGGGCTTGCTGTTCTGATGATCAGCTCCGAATTGTCCGAGGTTATCGGCCTTGCCGACCGGGTCTATGTGATGCGCGAAGGCGTGATTACCGGCGAACTGTCAGCCGACCAGATCGACGAGCAGCGGATCATCCAGCTTGCCACCCAGAAGCGCGCATCGTGAGGGATAGATCATGACCACAATCGCATCCACGTTCTACTTTCTGACAAAGCGCCAGGGTGGCCTGATCACCGTAATCGGGCTGATTTTCGTTCTTGTCATCATAGGCCTGATCGTGTCGGACCGTTTCGGAACAGTCTCGAACGGCATGAACATTCTGGAACAATCGACCGCACTGGCACTGGTCAGCCTTGGACAGACGGTGGTGATCATCACCGGCGGGATCGACCTGTCGATCGGGTCTTTGATCAGTCTGGCCAGCGTGCTGCTGTCAGGGATCACCGATGGAAGTTCCCCGATGATGTGGGTCGCACTGATCGTGGTTCTGGGCCCTGGCATCGGGGTTGGCCTGATCAATGCCGCGACAACCATCTATCTGGGCGTCCATCCACTGATCGTGACGCTTAGGATGGGCGCGGTCTTGCAAGGGGTCACGCTGCTTTATACCCAAACCCCGATCGGAAAGATGCCGCCCGGATTTGACAACCTAGCCTATGACCGGGTGCTTGGACTTCCCATCGGCGCCCTGTTTGTCATCGTGGTTTTTGTTCTTTCTGCCTGGTTTCTGCGAAAAGTGCCGTTTGGTCGCTACATCTATGCCGTCGGCGATGATGCTGTCGGGGCCGAACTGATGGGACTGCCGCGAAAGAAGGTGCTGTTCTTTGTTTACGGGTTCTGCGGGTTGATGGCCTCCGTCGCGGCGATTTTTCTGGTGGCGCGTCTCGGTCCCGGACAGCCCTATACCGGACAGAACTTCACCCTGACCTCGATCACGCCGGTCGTGGTTGGCGGGACATTGCTCAGCGGGGGCCGGGGCGGCGTCATCGGGACATTGATGGGCGTCTACCTCGTGTCGCTGCTGAACAACCTGCTGAACTTTCTGGATGTGTCGTCCAACTACCAGCTGATCGTGCAGGGCCTGATCGTGATCATCGCCGTGTCTGTCTACGTCGAGAACAAAAAGAGGGTATGATGGCACAGACTATTCAGTCCAAGACACCTGTAAAGCAATCCGGCCGGACCATGGATATTCTTCGCAGCTATGGCATCCATATCGTGCTGGTTTTGCTCATTGGTCTGACGGCCCTGATCTCACCGCAGTTTCTGACCGGCAATAACATTTCCAACATGTTGTTGCAGGCCGCTCCGTTGGGCATCGTGGTGATCGGGCAAGTTCTGGTCATCCTTGTGCGTGGGCTTGACCTGTCCGTCGCCTCGGTCATGGCAACAGCGGCGGTCGTCGCCACTAGTTTTGACGGGACCGACGGCGACGCTTTGGCGGTGTTTGCTGTAGCCATGTTCATCGGTCTGGCGACCGGCCTTGTGAATGGCCTGCTGATCACCAAAAGGAACGTGTCGCCGTTCCTGGCCACGCTGGCCACCATGACCCTGCTACAAGGCCTGCGCTTTGCCTATACCCAAGGCGCGCCGTCGGGGAACGTGCCCCCGATCTACCGGGTGCTGGGATCGCAGACATTTTACGGCGTGCCTTACAACATCATGATCCTGATCGTCATGGCGGCTGTGTTCTCGATCCTGCTGCAAAAAACCACGTTTGGTCGCAAAATCTATCTGACCGGCGGCAATCCGGTCATGGCCCGGCTGGTAGGGATCAACGCCGATCGGGTGCCGATTGCCTGCTACGTGATCTCGGCAGGGCTTGCCGCCTTGGCGGGACTGATTTTCTCGGGTTTTGTCGGGATCGTCGACAACTGGGTGGGGCGCGGATTCGAGCTGGACTCGATTGTGGCCGCTGTCATGGGGGGCGTGGCCCTGTCCGGCGGACGCGGGTCGATCATCGGGGGGCTGTTGGGCGCGGCCATTCTGATCGTGGTTTTCAACGCCGTGCTGATGATCGGATTCCCGATCCAGTTCCAGATCATCATCAAAGGATTGGTCATCATCGTCGCGGCCGCCTTTTACGTCAGGCGGGCCATTTAGGACGTCCTGACCAAAGTTCCGGGCTGTTCATCGGTCCAATTCCGACCCAACGAAATCGGGAAAATGGGGGTTCCCGCCAAGGCCGAAAAGCTGGGTACTGCTGCATCGGCTGACACCTAAACCACCCCAAGAAACGTGGCATCAAGTCGCCCCGTCCAAGACCAAGGCCAGTCGCAGAGGAGACAAGCGACGGCAAAACCAGTCCAAGGGAGGACAATAAACATGGTAAGACGCTTTCTTAATTTCACATTTGCCGCAGGGCTTGCGGCAACGTCAGCAACGGCCCTTTTTGCTCAGGAAGAGCGGAACGGCTACGACGGCGCGTCCCGCACCATGCTATGGAGCACGCAACCCGTTGAAATGGCTGACACAACCCAATACATCAAAGAGGACCCCTATGTTATCGGCTTCTCGAACGCCTCGATCTCGAACAGCTGGCGTGTTGGCATGTTGCATTCGATCCAACAGGCTGCTCATGACAATGCGGACCAGATCGAACAACTGATCATCACCGACGCGAATGATGATCCGGCCAAACAGGTCGCGGACGTGCAGGATCTGATCGAGCGCGGCGTTGACATTCTAATCGTCTCTGCTGCAACCGCTGACGCGCTGGACGGAATTGTGACCCGGGCCTACGAGGCCGGCATTCCGGTCGTACTGGTCGACCGCCGGATCACCAGCGAGAACTTCACGACTTTCATCACCGCGTCGGACTATGTCTATGGTCACCTGAGTGCGCAGTGGATGGTCGAAATGTTGGGCGGCGAAGGCAACATCGTCATGCTGCCGGGCATGGCCGGCGTGAGCGTGGCTGAAACCCGTATTGCCGTGGCCAAGCAGGTGTTTGCCAACTATCCCGGCATCCACATCCTTGATCTGCAATACACCGACTGGAGCCCCGCCAAAGGCAAACAGATCATGGCCTCCCTGATCCAGCAATATGGCGATACCATTGACGGGGTCTGGTCCGATCACGGCCTGCAGGGTTCGGGTGCAATCGAGGCGCTGGTTGAATCAGGCCGGGCGCCAGGCACTTTCCCACCGATCACCTGCACCGACCTGAATGGCTGCGTGAAGCTTGCCGTCGAGAACGACCAGCCGGCATTCAACTTTGATTATCCGCCTGCAATGGGCGGCCTGTCGATTGAAATTGCTCTGGACATTCTTGCCGGCAAGCCGGTTCCGCACAACTATATCATGGATGTGAATATCGCTGTGACGCAGGGCGATGAAACCGCATCTGTTCAGGCTGACATCTGGGTCGAGGACTACGCTCGTCTGGACGCCCCCAACGATCTGATCCTGTCAACCGGGATCGAAAACTACGATCCGACAACCTTTCAGGTTGATTATCCGGAATAAGCAACACAGTGCCGCGTCCGGTTCAGGACGCGGCCCTTCGCCTCCGGTGGCATTCTTTCATTGCTGGCGGATTGTTACAGCAGGCATTTTTTACTAGCAAGGGCGGCGATCAGCACCCCGCGGTCGGTAATCGATGCCTGGATGGCCGCAGGATACGACCCTGCCGCCGATATCCTGCCCACCCTTGCCGAGCGCACCAAGCGCAAACCGGCCGACCCGATCCGGACATGGGCGTTTTTCACGACGGCGTTCGCCAAGCGGCATGCCGAGCGGG
>JANOMH010000703.1:0-4069 GCA_031420215.1 Rhodobacterales bacterium
GCCAAAGCTTCGGCCTCATCGCGGGCCAGACCAGTCAGGCGGGTGCGGTAATTGAACCCCAGTTCAATCCCGCCACGCGCACCACGATGGGTGATCACCGGCAACCCGGCCTCGGTCATCGCATCGACATCGCGCAAGATGGTGCGGGGTGTCACTTCCAGCTCGGCGGCCAGGGCCGGGGCGGTCATCTTGCCGCGATTTTGCAGGACCAGCAGGATCTGCAACAGGCGGGCAGCGCGCATGGCAATTCAATCCGGACATTAGATGTCATGTATGCCCGTCTATACCTCGATTCGGACATGAGGACAGATCAAATGAAAAAGCTGGACGTTCAAACCACGATCAACGCACCGCCCGAGGTGGTCTGGGCCAAACTGACCGATACGCGGACCCTGGCCGGTGGCGGCCTTGGGCTGGTCTCGCTTTCTGGTGAAATGCGACTGGGCGGCAAACTGACGCTTGTAAACGAGGTAGCGCCCGGACGGGCATTCTCGATCAGCATCACGGAATTTGAACCCAACCGGCTGATGGTCTGGAGCGACGGCATGCCACTGGGTCTGTTCAAGGGGGTGCGGAGTTTCCTATTGACGCCAGTCCCGGACGGGACCCAACTGCAGATGACCGAGGTCTTTACCGGGCTGATGTTGCCCCTGATCTGGAAATCCATGCCCGACCTGAAACCCGGCTTTCAGAAGTTCGCGACCGGTCTGAAACAACTCTGCGAAAGGCAGTGACATGAATATGATTTCCTATGGCAGCGGCACCAAAGACGACCCATGGGTCCTTAAGACCCCATCCCAAACATCCGATTTTCAAGTCTGGCGGGACGAAACCGCAGCGCCACCCCGGCTAGTGGTGCAGGTCGGCACAACGCAACTCACCTACCAGCTGCGCGGCCTGCAGGATTGCGTAGAAATGCTCAAATCACGCGGCGACTGGGTGGCCTTGGGCAATGCGGACGAGGGTAAGCCCACCCCGGACGGATCGGTCGAGGCTTGGGCAAGGGATGCGGGTAACCCGGTCGGCGGCTATTATGGCTTGCGCAAAGGGTATCGCGGGCGGTTTGCCAATTATGTGACCCCGGTGCTGGAACTTCTGGGGTTGGTCGAACTGGAGCATGGGACGCGGAACAACCGGGTCAGGGCGATTTGACAGATCTGATGACCTGAGCAAAAAGGGTGGGTCAAGACCCACCTTACCTTGCAAGATCCATTCAAAAGTAACGTGGGTTTCAACCCACCACGTTTTGGACCACAAAACCGGGTCAAGACCCAGTTTACATCCATGATCGGCCGCAGGTAAGGTGGGTTTTAACCCACCCACACTGCCAACAGGTCAATAATCGCGCAGGGAAATAATCCCAAAGTTGCATTGCGCCGAACAATCAGCCGCATCCTTGCCCAGATTTTCCAAATTCAGCACCGAGGCTGTGCCCCGGCCTTCAAACCGGACGTCGTCACATTCGCTGTCATTGGGATAGGGGCCGGTATTGTCGCCGAAATCAATCGCGGCACATTGGGTCGCGGCCAGTGAACCGGCCTCGCTCCACAGCGCGATCGACCCGGCAGCCAAAGCAGCCTTACAATCGGTCGCATCGCGGCCCACAAATGCCCAGCCAAGGTTCGACGCCATCGCACTGCCATAGAACCGGCGGTCATCGCATTCGCCATCTTTTGGCCAATCGCCACTGTCATCGCCAAAGTTGATCGCGGCCGGATTCGCCGGGACGTCGGGCGCATCCGGGGTGGCGGGGGGGGCAACCACATCGCCGCCAATCAACGTGATAGCACCGGCGTCGAAAGCAGTTTTGCAATCGGTCGCATCGGCCCGGATATCGGCCTCAAGCAAGGTCGTCGTGGTCATGCCCGGCCCGGTAAAGCGCGGATCATCACACTCTCCGTCATTCGACCACTGGCTGGTATCTGACCCAAAATCAACGGTTTGGGCAAAGGCTGGAGTTGTTGAAAGAAAAATCGCAGCAAAAACACAGGCAGAAATACGCATCGGCGAGCCTCCTTATTAATGCGCCCCAAACATGCCTCTAAGGTCCAATTATTGCAATCACGGATTTTGCGCAGTTTTTCGTTGGACCTTCATCGCCCCACGCCGATCTGGGGTCAGGTGATACCCCAGCGCCTGCCCGATCAGCACTGAAACCTGCGCCGGATCAATCCGGTCGTTTGAGTCAAACAGCACCGCCCGCGTCCCGCTAAACCGCAATCCGGCCCCCGCTCCGCTGGCAAAGGCCGCAATCAAACCGGTCTGGCAATGCACAAAAAGGCCAAACCCCTGGCCTTTGACCGGGCTGATCCGCAAACTGCATGCCGCCCCACTGTCCAAGGTCAAAAACGCAGGCTGCCCCCAGCGCAAACCTTCGGTCACCGGGCCAATCTGCGGCATCAGGGCAGCCTGCTCCAGGATAAGCGCGCGCAAGTGATACAGCCCTTGGCGGACTGTCGGGGTGCAGGCGTCATAGACCGCCTGAACTTCACCAGATAATTCGGGCAAGCCAGCCATCCGTCAGGCCAAGGGCAGGCAAACTTCGGTCACCAGCTTGTCCGGGGCCGTGTCTGTGGGGCTGTTGAGGTAATGTTCAATCACTGGCTGCGCTCCGACCTCGCGCCCGGATGCAGGCAGCCAAGTGCAGTAAAGATAATCATACGCCTGCGGCAACCCGGCATAGGGCCCGGTAAAGGTCATCACCGCATAAGCCCCTGCGGCGACAACCACCTCTTGCAGTGGCGCAGGCACAGCAAAATCGTCAGCGACGATCATTCCGGCAAAACTGCGCAATTCTGGTTCAGGAATGGAACGCGGGTCGTCATAATACACCCCCATCATGCCCTTGATTTCAGGCAAAAGTTTGCGGGTTGCAAACACCGCACCCGCCTTTTCAAATGACACCCCAATCGCCGGGTAAGGCCCGGAATGGGCCATCGCGGCCAAACGACGGGCGGGTAGGGTTTTGATTGTAATCGGCAACATCGGATCGACTCCTTGTGGGTATGGGGCATTGGGGGCCACCAGGGGCACCTCAATACCGCGTTTGCGAAACGCTGCCGGGGTCAGGCCATGGGTTTCGGCAAATGTCCGGCGGAAACTTTGCAGATTGGGATAGCCGCAGGCCCGCGCGACCCTGCCCATCGGCCAGTCGTTTGAAATCAGCCAATAGGCCGCCCGCCCCATCCGAATACGGCGCACCGCCTCGGCCAAAGTTTCCCCGGTCACCGCCCGAAACACCCGATGCCAGTGAAACCGCGACATGGCCGCCATATCCGCCAACTCATCCAAGCGCAGGTCGGCGCCCGGATTGGCATAAATATGGTCGATCACCCGAAAAATGCGGTCTTGGTAAGGGGCGTTCATAGATGGCTGACCCTGTGTTCGTCTCGTGCCCTTGGGATTGCATATCAGGACTTCACAAATCTTGCCGAGTTGCAATAACGCCCCCTGCAGGCCATATAGTCCCTCAAGTAAACCATAGCGGACCCGCCCCATGACCAACAACTACCTTGAGTTCGAAAAGCCCTTGGCCGAGATTGAAGGCAAAGCCGAAGAGCTGCGCGCCATGGCCCGCGCGAACCCCGGGATGGATGTGGAAAAAGAGGCGGCTGGTCTTGATAAAAAGGCGACTGACCTTTTGGTCTCGCTTTATGGAAACCTGTCCGCCTGGCAGAAATGCCAGGTCGCGCGCCACCCCGACCGGCCACATTGCAAAGACTATATCGAAGCGTTGTTTACCGAATACACGCCGCTGGCGGGCGACCGGAACTTTGCCGATGACCATGCGGTGATGGGCGGCCTCGCCCGGTTCGACGGCAAGCCCGTGGTCGTAATCGGCCATGAAAAGGGCCATGACACCAAATCCCGGATCGAGCGGAACTTTGGCATGGCCCGCCCCGAAGGCTATCGCAAAGCCGTGCGCCTGATGGATCTGGCCGACCGCTTCGGCCTGCCGGTCATCACCCTTGTCGACACCCCCGGCGCCTATCCGGGCAAAGGTGCCGAAGAGCGTGGCCAGTCCGAAGCCATCGCGCGGGCCACCGAAAAATGCCTGTCGATCAAGGTG
>JANOMH010000704.1:0-3534 GCA_031420215.1 Rhodobacterales bacterium
CGGGATGCAGCGCTGGATGCGGCCAAGCTGTTGGAATCTTTGGGTCATACCGTTGCCCCGTTCCGTCCCAAAGCCGACCACGACGGCATGATGCGGGCCTGGACCAGGATTGTGGCTTGCGGCACCGCCCTTGGGATCCGCTCAAAGCTGGCGGCTTTGGGCCGCGATCTGGCCCCGGATGATGTGGAAAACCTATCCCGGTCAGCCATCGCCTATGCCGCCACAGTGTCCGGCGCGGATTATCTGGAGGCGGTCGGCAAAATCCATGCCTACGGGCGGGACATGGCCGCAGTGTTCGACCACATCGATGTGTTGCTATCCCCGGTCATGGCTGAACCGCCCGCCATAATCGGCCGCTTTGCCCATACTGCCACCGATTTTGTCGACTACCGGATGGGCAAGGGCATGGTGTTCGATTATTCGCCGTTTTGTGTTGCGTTCAACGCCAGTGGCCAGCCTGCCGCCTCGGTCCCGACATACTGGGCGGATGGTTTGCCCATCGGCATTCACCTTGCCGCCGCTTATGGGGCCGATGAAATGCTGATCGCCTTGTGCCGCGAGATTGAACGGGCCCGACCATGGTTCCATCTCCGCCCGGATATGTCGTTTCCGGCACTTGCCAAAGGGGATCGTGCCGGGGCAGCATGACGGCGGTGAAACGGACGAGGCTCATGTGATCGAACAAGTGGCTGTTGAGGCCCGTAATACCGTGAAAGCCTTTGGTGCCGGGGCCTTTGCGGTGAGGGCGCTGGATGATGTGTCGATCACGATCCGCAAAGGTGAGTTTTTCACGCTGCTCGGCCCGTCCGGCTGTGGCAAAACCACCCTGCTGCGCTGTATCGCCGGGTTCGAGACGCCCACCAGCGGCTCGATCTGGCTGTCGGGCCGCGATATCACTGGCGAGCCGCCGAACAAGCGCCGGGTCAATACGGTGTTTCAATCCTACGCGCTGTTTCCGCATCTGACCGTCGCCGAAAACATCGGCTTTGGCCTGACCATGCAGGGCCGGCCCAAGGCCGAAGTCAGCGCTACGGTCGAGCGAATGCTCGCTCTGGTCAAGCTGGACCAATTCGCCGGCCGCAAGCCGCAGCAATTGTCTGGTGGCCAGCAACAGCGCGTCGCCTTGGCCCGTGCGCTGGCCCCTGCGCCAGAGGTGCTGCTGCTGGATGAACCGCTGTCCGCATTGGACCTGAAGCTGCGCAAGGAAATGCAGATCGAGCTTAAGCGGTTACAGACTGAAACCGGGATCACCTTTGTCTTTGTCACCCATGACCAAGAGGAAGCGCTGACCATGTCAGACCGGATTGGCGTGATGCGGGCGGGAAAGTTGTTGCAGGTCGGGTCTCCGCGCGACATCTATAACCGTCCGGTGGACCGGTTCGTGGCTGATTTCATTGGCGAAACCAACTTCTTGCCCGGTGTGGCCGAGGCTGGCGGGGTGCGCCTGTCGTCGGGCGATGTGCTGGTCCTGGACAGCCCGGCGCGCGGGGCTGTGACCCTGACCGTCCGCCCTGAACAAGTGCGGATTGTTCCAGTGGGCGAAGTTGGCGCCATGGCCGCGACAGTTACCGAGGCGGTGTATTTCGGCACCGACACGCATTTCCATCTGGCTTTGGCCGATGGCACGCCTTTGGTGGCCCGGATGCAATCCTTGCCCACCGGAGAGTTGGGGTTGATCAAAGGCACGGCCTGCGGGGTCCGGCTGGCCCCCGGTGCGGTGCAGGTACTGGCATGAGCATTGCCACCGAAGCAGGCCGGGCAGATCAATCGGCCCGCAATGGCTGGTTGTTATCGCTGCCTGCGGTGATCGTGTTGCTGATCGGATCGGCCGGGCCCTTGCTGATCGTGGTCTATTATTCGGTCATGACCAAAGGCGAACATTTCGGGGTGCAGCCGCCGTTCACTCTTGAGGCGTGGTTCAAGGTCGTGTTCGCCCGCGACATTTTCGACGGCACCATCAGCTTTGCCGACGCCAATCTGCTGATCCTGTGGCGGTCAGTGAAACTGGCGTTTTTGACAACGGTCATTACCTTTGCACTGGGACTGCCCACCGCATGGTTCATAGCCACCCGGCCCCCAAAGGCGCGGATGATCTGGCTGTTCCTGATCACCATTCCGTTCTGGACCAACCTGCTGATCCGAACCTTTGCGATCCTGGAGGTGATCCGCAACGAGGGGCTGATCAATTCGGCGCTGATCGGGATGGGGGTCATCGCGACCCCGATCCAGCTGCTGTATACTGATGGGGCGACACTTGCGGGCATGGCTTATGTCTATCTGCCGTTCATGGTTTTGCCGCTTTATGCGGCCATCGACCGGTTTGATCTGCGTCTGATCGAGGCGGCTTATGATCTGTATGCCAGCCGCTGGGCGGTGCTGGCCCGCGTCATCCTGCCGATCATCCAGCCGGGCATTATCGGCGGCTGCATTCTGGTGTTTGTGCCCGCGCTGGGGGCCTATGTCACCCCGCGTGTGCTGGGCGGCAACAAAAACATGATGATCGGCAATTTCATCGAATTGCTGTTCGGGCCGGGGAAAAACTGGCCTTTGGCCAGCGCCTTGTCGATCGTGCTGTTGGTGATCGTGATGATCGCGGTACTGGTCTATGTCCGGGTTTCGACGAAGGGTGGGGTGAGTCATGGCTAAGGACTTTTCCGCCACCCGGTTACCCGGATTTAGCACGATTGCCATTGGCACATTCGTGCTGCTGTATCTGCCGATTGCAACGCTGGTGATCTATTCGTTCAACGGCAACGAAGCGATTGGCAATTGGGGAGGGTTTTCGGGACGCTGGTATGCCAAGGCATGGGACAATGAGGCGGTGCAAAAAGCCACCTGGCTGACTCTGCAACTGGCCAGCATTGCCGCCGTTCTGTCGACGATCATCGCGACAATGGCCGCCCTTGGCACCACACGGCGGGCGCCGTTTCGCGGGCAGACCGCGATTTTCGTGCTGATCAACCAGCCGATCATGGTGCCCGAAATTGTGGCCGCCGCCGCCCTGCTGATCTTTTTCGCGTCAATCAAGGTGGCGACAGGCTATCAGGGGCTGGGCTATCTGATCCTTGCGCACACGGCATTTTGCATTCCCTTCGCCTATCTGCCGATCCGGGCACGGCTTGAGGGGATGGATGCGGCACTGGAAGTGGCGGCAAGCGATTTGTATGCCAGTCCATGGCAGGCGTTCCGATACGTGACCCTGCCCCTGATGGCCCCCGGTGTGGTGGCGGGTGCGATGCTGGCCTTTGTGATTTCGCTCGATGATGTGATCATCACCGAATTCATCAAATCGGCTGGGCAAGAAACCTTGCCCACCTACATGCTGGGCCAGATCAAGCGTGCCGTGACGCCCGAGATCAATGCGGTTTCCACCGTATTGCTGGGTTTTACGGTCCTGCTGCTTACCGTGTTTTTTCTGATCACCCGAAAGCGGGACTGAACCCGCCAGATTTGCAACAAGGAGAGCGAGATGAAGAAAATCCTGATGACCACCGCCCTGTTGGGCCTGAGCGCGATGACCGCGCAGGCCGAGGG
>JANOMH010000705.1:0-7238 GCA_031420215.1 Rhodobacterales bacterium
ACCGACCGGGGATCAGGACCCTTCTTGACCAGCGGAAATTGCATCAGTTGCACGGCTGCATAACAATACTGATACCGAAACCCGGTGCGGTGCAGGGTCTTGCGGACATGATCCAGCGCGGCCAGCCGCCAGTCCTCTGACCCGTCGGCGCTGCGCAGCAATTCCGCCCGCTCGGCGGTCAGCAGCGTGTCGGTCAAACCCCCATAAACCAGCGTCTTGCGCAGGAATTCGGGCGATTGCGTCTCTAACTTGGTCATAAAGACCCTATTGTTCATCCGGCTTTGCACCCGCAACCCGGCCGCCCGCATCGCCTGGGAAAAGCCCCGTTCACCCCGGCGGATCACGACAAACTTGTCATTATACAGCGGGTAGCTGCGCCAGAACCTGATAAAGGCCGGGTGCTGAAGGGTGCTTTTGGGGAAGGCCAGAAAATAGCTTTCGGCATAATCCTTGGCAGGGTCACGGCCATTCAGATGCAGCATCGCGCCCGATACATCAGCGCTGTCATCGATCAGGCGGGCAAGCGGCTGATCGCCATCACAGACCGGAAACCAGGCGCTGTCGTTCAAAATCCAGAGCCGGTCCGGATCGATCCTTTCGTCGAATATCTGGGTGATGCCTTCGCGGTAGCCGCCAAAATCATAGCCGGCATTCGGACGCTCGACCACGCGCCAGGATTTACCGGCCAGCCAGGCCCGGTCAACTGTACTGAGCGGCAGGTTCGAGACGAATATCGGGACAGCTCCACTGTCCAGCACAGCCCGGATCGCGATCCGGACCGAGGCCGACAACCCCTTGGGCTGATAGAGCAGAAAGACGGCCATATGCGGACCGGGCGGCCGCTGCCCATCGGTGATCCGCAGATTGACCGCACGGCGCGCATCATAGTGCTGGCGGCGCAAGCTGGCCGCCAGGATGTCGAAGCCCGCCAGAATCTGGTCCCCGATGCGCTTGATCTCGCGCCTGAGCGTCCAGATCGCAATCATCGGCGGTCCTTTGGCAATGGCGCTGCAGCCTGTCTCATCCGAATGACGCCTCGAACAGGGCGGCAATTTTTCGCGTGTTGGCCGCCTCGACCTCTGAGCCGTCGCTTGGATAAATCGGATAATAGACCTGTTCAAGATAGCTCAGCAGCGCAGCCCTTGCCCCGGCATCATACTGCTGCTGGTCCGGTTGGCCCAGCAGGGCGGCCAAAGCCGCCGCATCGGGGGCAGATGTGGCCACCCCGTCGAGTGCCCAGAAACATTGCCCGCAGGCCACGACCGGCTTGTCATACCACATCGCCTCAAGTCCTACCGAGCTGTTCACCGTGATCACCCCGCGCGACGCGGCGACTTGGGCGAATGTGTCGGTGGCATTGTCCAGTATGACCCGCGCGCCGGGATGTTCGGCAATGATCGCCGCCGCACAGGGTTGGCCGGAGGGATGCTCCTTCAGCCGCAGATGCCAGCCGTCTGGCAGGGCTTGCGATGTCTCGCAGAGCATATGAATGAAATCGGGGACAGTGCGATACGCCCCGCCAAACAGCCGCAACTGGCTGTCGCCTTCGACCTGCAAGGGCACAAAAAGAAATCGGTCAGACAAACCGGACGGCGCCAGAACCCCTGTAACAGTCTCTTTCGGGGCCCTTTGCCTGATCTGCCCGCGCAAGGCCCGCCACTGATCCGGGGGCACCCCGCTGCTGGCCAGCCAGTCGGTATAAAACCCGATATCGCGCGGCAGGCTGTTGGCGAAATTCACGCCCATCGGGTCCACCGTCACCCGGCCCGGCAGGGGCGCGCGTTCCAGAAACAGGGTGCGGGCCCCGGCATCGCGGGCGCCCTCGGCAAACACCCGGCGGCTGCCATTCAGCCCGTTCCAGACCACCGCCACCGCCAGCGGATCACGGGCCAGCAGATGGGCAAAGCGCGCCCGCGTGCCATTATATTGCACGGCCAGCAGGGCCAGCTTCAGCGCCCGGATCAGGCGGCTTTTGGGCTGTTTGGTGGCAGTCTGCAGCGCCTCGGCCGCCCGGGCACGGGTCTGGGGATAGGCCCGGAAACCCAGCGGCACCAGCCGGCACCAGCGCAATTGGCCCAAGGGAGTCAAAAGAGCACGGACAATCGCCCGCTTGCCGCGGCGCGGGTCAAGGATAATGAAATGCGTCGCCATCAGTCACCTTGCAACAAGCTTTGGCCGGACATGCCCCTCGGGGGGTCTGATTAAGCGGCGGGGCGGACCTTGTCCATTGCGCGGTAGGATCGCGGCGGGTGGACTGAGGGGGGGGCGGCGGGTCAAGTTCAAGGCACATCAAGGTCAAGGCACATGCGGTGGGGCGCGGTGGATTGGCGGGCTTTTGGAACAAACCCCAATGCCTCATATAACCGCATCGCTGGCAGGGCCGCCGGGTCAACCTCCAGCGCCAGGCGTTTGAAGGTCAGTCCCCGCACATGGGCGATGCAGCTTTGCATCAACAGGCGCGCAATGCCTTGCCCCCGATGTCCCGGATCGACGCTGACATTCGACACGAAAGCCGTGCCGCGATCCGCGGCGTTGCAATAGACCGCGACCAGACCGATCAGCCGCCGGTCTGACCATGCCTCAAACCGGGTCGCGTTTTGGCTCAGTTTGCGGGCGTAGTCGGCCAGATCAACCCGGGCGCTCAGCCTTGGATGAAAGCTGGCATCACAGGCCGCAAGATGCCGCGTGATATCCTGCGGCCCGGCGCCGTCGATGCAATAGCGGGGTGTCACGCCAGTGCCAGTTCAATCGCGCCAAAGCCATGCCGGCCAAAGGCGTTGCCGTTATAGAGCAGATAGGGCACGCCGGCCGATACCGTCAGATGCGGGTAGCATTGCATCTCCGCGTCCCATCCGCCGGGCTGCCCGGACAGCCCCAATGCGGCGTCATCACGCAGCCATGTGACCAGATCGGCCGAGCTGGCATAGCCGATCCTGTAGGCTTTGGCGGGGTCGGTGCGAAAGCCATGCACATCGCGGTAGCAAAACACCATGTGATATCTGCCGCCACAGGCGATCACGCTGGGCAGGGCCTGACATTCATCGACGCCCAGCCGATCCGGCAGGATTTGCACCCCGTCTTGTTTGACCCAATCCACCCCATTGGCCGAGGTTGCGTGCCCGATCTTGTAGACCCGGTCCGGGGCCGCATCCGGGGCCTCGCGTTGCCAGCGCTGGCCGAACATATACCACATATGGAACCCGAGTTCCGCTTTGATGACAAAGGCGTCGCCCACCAGAAACGGCTCGTGCAGCGACGGCCCCAGAATCGGACCGGGGCCAAGGCGGCGGAACGTCTGGCCCTGATCATCGCTGACCACAAGGCCGATCGCCGTATCGACCGAGACCGAGACGCGCCGGTTCCAGCCGCAGGTATAGCCCCAGACCTGCCCCTGATGGCGCACCACATTGATCGGGAAAATCCCGTGTTCGTCAAAGCAGCCCAGGTCGCCCAAGGGCAGAACAGCCTGCGCCGACACGCGCAGCACGGCCGAAAATGTCTTGGTCATATCGACAAAGGCGATATGGCTGCGAAAGGTCGTTCCGCCCGGATCGACCGCCCGCGTCGAAAAATACACCCGGATGAAATCGTCGAATTCCAGGGTTTGCGGGCTTTGGGCAAACTCTTTGCACCCCAGGGGCAGGCTGTGCGCGGTGGGATCGAAAATCTTGCCAAGTCTGGTTCTGATCATGCCGGTGCCCCTGCCGGAGCGGACCCGGCCAGCCGCGCCAAGCCAAACCCCTCACGTCCGACGCCATTGCCCAGATAGGCCATGTAGGTCTGTCCATCCAGTTGAAAGACATGCGGATAACTGACCATCTCGCTGTCCCATCCGGTGGCGGATACGGTGAGGCCGGCGCGGGTATCGTCGCGGGCCCAGGTCAGCAGATCATCGCTGCTGGCATAACCGATGCGATAGCCTTTGGCGTGACTGCGATAGCCTGCGCTGTAGCGGTAGCAAAAGAACATGTGATAACGACCATCCGCCCAGAACACATCCGGGCTGGCCTGTGCCTCGTCATCCTCGACCACGGTGTTGATCAGATCCTTGCCCAGTTTCGTCCAGGCGATCCCGTCAGCCGAGGTGGCCATGCGAATCCGGTAGACCGGTTCGGGTCGGCCGTCGACCAGCTTCCACACCTTGCCCGCGATGTAGAACAGATACCAGATGTCATTGAACCGGCGAATTTTCGGGCCGCTGATCACGAAGGCTTCGTCCAGGGAATAGGGGATCACCGGGCCCGGACCGAGGCGTTGAAACGTTTTGCCGTCATCGGTGCTTTCGGCGCAGCCGATGGCCACATTGAACGGAACTGACACACAGCGCGTCCACCCGGCATAATAGGCGCGAACCTTGCCGTCATGGTGGATCACGGACACGGGATAGGTGCCGAATTCATCGAAGGTCCCAAGCTCGCCCAGCGACAGAATGGGCTGTTCGGCCACGCGCAGGACCCGGGTCGGATCGCGGCGATCCAGGTCGACATAGGCCGAATAGCTGACATACTGGCCTGCGGCATCCGCCGGTGGCCTGCAGGAAAAATAGATGCGCAGGACATCATCAAAGATCAGCGTCGCGGGCGCCTGGGCGAATTCGCGCAGCCAGGGCCGCCCCTTGACAGTTTTGGGGTCAAACACCTTACCCAGCTTTTCCCAGACAAAGGCAGGTTCAGATGCATCAATCGGCAAGGTCAAAATCCCTGAGCAGCGTGCTGTTGATCTGGTCCGGCGCGTTAAACATCATCACATCCAGAATGGACAGCGATGGCACAAAATCAGCGCCGAATTGCGGATAGCTGCGCAAACGGGGCCGGATGAACTGCAGCCCAAGCCCCTGTGCCGCAAAGTCATCGGCTGCGTAAAGCGCTCTGCCGCCCGGCGGATTGATGTAGACTGTTCCATCCAGCCGTTTGCAAATGTCGATCACCCGGCTCTGGCCCTGCAGGCGCGGCGGGCCGTCCTCGACCTTGGACGAAAGCAGCAGCGGTGTTGCGATCTTCAGATGATTGCAGCACTGGTGCAGGGAATGCAGCAGAAAATCGAACAGATTGGACGACTGATACTGCAAGATTGTCTCGATCAGCGGCATGGTGCCGGCAAACTGCGGCGCCTTTCGATAGGCCGCCGCGATCTGGTTCAGCAGCGTCCCGGGATCAAAGTCATCGGCCAGATGCCGGTCAACCACATTCAGATAGTCAGAGCCTTTCCTGACCGGCAGCGTGAACATCACCGCAGTCCCGTCACGCAACAGCTGATTGCGGTTGATCCAGCCCTTTTTGGTAAACTGGATCGTATCGTAAACGACGAACCGGTCCACCGCCGAGATCAGCTGGAAATACCCCAGATAGGGCAGAAAATACGGCTGCATGATTGCGATTCGCATGGGCCTGTCTGGTCCTGTCTGGATCAGGATGTTGACCGGGGACGCAGCAGATCGACAATCCGGGCGACAGAGGCTGCATCAAGATCAGGATAGATCGGCAGACAAAGGACCTGATCCGCAATCCTTTTTGCCACCGGCAACTGATCGGGCTTCGCACTGGGAAGATCTTTATACATGTCGAATGCGGTGATCAGCGGATAGAAATAGCGTCTGGGATGCACGCCGCTGGCCTTCATCTTGTGATACAGGGCATCGCGCGACAGCGGATAGTCAGGCCGCACAAGTATGGGGAAATAGGCGTAATTTGGCCTGGTCCCACCCAAGGCCGGGGCAAGATAGTCAAGCCCGTCAATGCTGTCGATGGCGCTGCGATAAGCTAGGCTGACGGCGGCCCGTTTTTGAATGGCCGTATCGATATGTTTAAGTTGCAGCAGGCCAAAAGCGCTGTTTATTTCGCTCATCTTGCCATTAATTCCGGTCTCGACCACGCTGATCTCGCCCGCGTGTCCGAAATTCTTGAGCTTGTCGATCTGATCTTTCATGTCAGCAGTCTGGGAAATGATTGCGCCGCCCTCGAACGTGTTGAACACCTTGGTGGCGTGCAGACTGAGCGTGGACAAATCGCCGTGGTTCAAAACGCTGCCCTGCGCATCCTCTACCCCAAAGGCATGCGATGCATCATAAATGAGTTTGAGGTTATGACGCCGCGCAATAGCGGCAAACTCGGCCAGACGGGCCGGATTGCCGTAACAATGAACCGGCAGAATTGCCGTGGTGCGCGGCGTGATCAGGGCCTCGACCTTTTTTGGGTCGAGGTTCAGGCTGTCTTCCTCGATATCGGCAAAAACCGGCACTTGCCGGTTCCACAATATCGCATGTGACGTGGCCACAAAGGAAAAAGGTGTGGTGATGACCTCGCCCTCGGCGGCAAGCGCCTTGAGCGCAATGACCAGTGCCGTGGTCCCGTTGTTGAACAGTGAGATGAACGGTATTCCAAGATAGGCCGCGAGCGCGTGTTCAAGCTGCGCGTGAAACGGGCCACAATTGGACAGAATACCGCTATCCCAGATTTTCTGAAGATAGGGGGTAAATTCCTCCAGCGGGGGCATGTAGGGTTTGGTGACGAAAATATTGTCGGTCATGTCCGGTGTCGGCCTTGCGATGGATGGGTAGGGCGTTGGTATACGGCTCTTGGTCGGATTGTAAGGTTATTGCTGTCCAAAGCCAGCGCCGGACTGGCCCGAGGACTGGCCCGAGGGCTGACTACGGCCGACCCGTGCCACCGCCCTGCGCTGGCTTGTCGCGTCCGATCGCCGCGCGAATGCGCCGCTTGACAGCGCGGCGCCATGTTTTGAACCGCATCTTGAGTGTCGAGTTCGGCTGGGGCCCGTCCTTCAACCGGCTGTAGCCCAACTGATTGTAAACCTTCAGCATCGCTTTGACAGAGACATCACGCGCCGCGGCGTCGCCCTGTTCGTCGTGAAATGCCGCGACATGGACATGCGCAACTGCGGTCATGAACCGCGCACGCTGTTGATTCTGCATGGAAATCAGGCCGTTGGCATGAATCCGGTAATTGGCCGGTGGCATCTCTTTGAGATAGCGGCCCCCACCATGATAGCCCAGCATGGCCCAGACGGTCAGATCGCCAATGGTTGACGTGCGCATGAACAGGGAAATTGGTTTGTCGCGGAAAATATTCCTGAAACATGCGGTCAAGGTATTGATCGGGGGGGCCGCTTTGAGTTCGGACGGCGTCATATCGCGCCCTAACCCACCTGTGTAGTTTTCCACCACGCCCTCACTGGTAATGGCCCGCACCGGGCCATAGGTCAGGGCCGTCTGCGGCTCTGCC
>JANOMH010000706.1:0-2970 GCA_031420215.1 Rhodobacterales bacterium
AAGCGACCCCCCCCCCCCCGCTCCGCCCCCGGTCTACGGCGGGGGCACGTTTGTTTTTCCGCCCCCCGGGGCCCCCCGGCCTTCCCCCGGGGCGAGATCGGGGGAATGCGTCGCATAAAACCCAAACCGCTTTAGTAAACCTCGTCCTCGGCCTCCAGCGGGGAAATGCCTAATACTTCAAGGCCGTTTTCCAAGTGATCGGCCAAATGCGGCGACCCGATCAGGTAACTGGCAGTCGGCGTCGTGGCCTCGGCCCGGGCGGTGGCCACGGCTTCAGACCAATCCTCGGGCTCAAAACTACCGCGCCCGATCCACATCAATGCAACCAGATTGGCGCTTTCATCCTCGTTCAGGGCCCCGACAAAAGCGTTGAATTCCGGCGTGGCGCGTTCAATTTCACGCGCGAGGATGATAATCTCACCGACTTTGTCGATGGCAATATCCAGGATCGGTGTTGGCATGATGCAGTCCTCTTTGTGCGACACTACAGGCTTACCAGATGCAGCCTTTACCGCGCCTTGATCTACAGCAAGCTTATTTTGCGCCGAACAACCGATAATACAGCCAGTCAGGTAAAAACTGGCTCAGTCGGAAGACCCATGAAAACACCCTAGGAAAACTTTTCTTGAACACATCGTCGTTCATATGTTCGAAAAACTCATGTGCTGCTTTGTTGGCATCCATGATAAAAGGCATCTTGAAATCGTTCTTTTCGGTCAGCCGGGTCTTGATGAAGCCGGGATTGATCAGCTGCACCTGGACCGGCCCACCGCGCAGATCGGCCTGCATGGATTCCGCCAAAGCCATGACCGCCGATTTCGACGCGCAATATCCGATAGCGCCCGGCAAGCCCCGAAACCCGGACAAAGACCCGGTCAGCACGATATGCCCGGCCCCCCGTGCGATCATCCCGTGAATGACCGACCCGACCACCCGTGACGCGCCCAAGTAGTTGATCTGGCCCATCATATCGGCTTTTTCATTGTCCCATTCGGTGGACTTCATCGGCCAATAGACCCCTGCCAGATAAACCATTCCATCAATCGGACCGATTTGTATCGCAGCCCGTTCGACGGCGGCCCGGTCGGCCACATCGACTACCACATAGGATGATTTGCCGGGTAATTCAGCGACCAATGCGGCCAGCCGGTCTTCGGACCGGGCCGAGACGATCACCTCGCAGCCGGCCCGGCTCAGGCAAAACGCGACCTCACGGCCCAACCCTTCGCTGGCGCCCACCAGCCAATAGCGCTTACCTTGCCACTGTCGCATGTTTCCCTTTCAGGCGGCTTTGGGCCGCATCGTGGCGACCAGTTCTGCCACCCTGGTTCCTGATGTCCGAAACTGACTGCGGTTCAAGATAATCCCGGTTTCGGTTAGATCCATTCATTTCAACTGGTTCAGGTCTATTCTGGTTCCTCTAGCTTGATGGTCGCAAGCAGGGCCATTGCCACAAGTTTCAGGCCTGACGGGACCACCGCATAAAGCAGTGTCAGCATGGTCATCGCCAATGCGGGCTGGGCCGTTTCGCCAGCCTGAAACCCAGTCAAGTCGAGCAGTGGCAGCAACGACACCGCCGCAAAAGCCAGCGTGAATTTGTTCACCATCGCCCACAGCCCGAACCCCTGGCCCCCATTGGGAGAGATCGCCGCCATCCGTCGGGCGAACATCGCGGGCAGCAGCGTCAGGTCGGCCCCTATCGTCGCCCCAGACAACACGCAGATCACCGCGAACCAGCCCGCATCGCCGGGGCCCAGCGTGGCAGTGAACGCAAAGAATACAAGCGCCAGCAGCATGGCCAGCAGCAGCGTGCGCTTTTCGCCATAGTGCCGCGCCAACCAACCCCAGAAGGGCGATGACACGGCAGCGGCAAGGAAGAACAGCACCAACATTGGCCCTTCCCAGCCGGGCGCAGCAAGGCGGCTTTCGACATAGAACAGGAACAGCGTGCTTGAACAGGCCAAGGGGGCGCCGTTGACAAGGGCCAGAATCATCAGTCTGCGGGCCAGTGGGTCGGCCACAATGGTGCGGATGCTGGTCGGCTCTGCGTGGGTTTGGCCGCGCCATTCGGGCCACATGACCACGGCGGCAAAGGCACAGGCGGCGGCAAACCCGATGGCGAATATGGCAAAGGGGGCGCTGGTCACGCTGATCAGCAGGGTCGGGGTGACGGCGGCGACACAGACCCCCAGCAGTGACCCGCTTTCGCGCCAAGCCGCCAGCCGGACATGCCCGCCGGGCGCTATGCCCGCCTTGGCTATGCCTTGGGCGTAGAAATTGATCGTCAGGAACGCGAAAGCGGTGAACAGCCCGGTGATCGTAATCCCAAACCACCAGATCGGCGAAATCGGCGGCGGCACAGCGAACAGCCCGATCATGGAGATCGCCATGATCACGGCCCCAATCGTCACCGCCAAAGCCTTGGCCTTTTGCAGCCGTTCGGCGAACCAACCCAGGGCCGGATCCTGTAGAACATCGAACAACCGCAGCCCGAACAGCACCGTGCCCAGCAGCGTCAGGCTGACCCCATAGGTGTCTGCATAATATTTCGGCGCGTAGATATAAATCGGCAGACCGGCAGCCGAGATGACGGCCGCGAACACGGTATATGCAGGCAGCCGGTCGCGCCGGGCGGTGCCAAGGCGACTCACCGGCTGACCTCGTCGACCGGCGGTTTGGGATGCGGCCGGAATCTGGCCCCCTTCCACCACAGCTTGACCGCCTGCCAGTGGATCAGCGCCAAGACCCTGCGTGACCCGAACGGGCGGCGCAGCATGGCTTTGACGATGCCCGCATTGGTCAGCGGGCGGCGTTCCCCGGTCAGGGTGGCAATCAACCCGCCATTGCCCCGGGTATAATCGATCCAGATCCCAATCGCTTGCGGGGTGATGTCAAACCGGAACATATAGCCACCTTCGACCGGCTGAAACGGCGAGACGTGGAGAATCTTTTGCGCCGCGACCGTGTCAG
>JANOMH010000707.1:0-1527 GCA_031420215.1 Rhodobacterales bacterium
TACTGAACCGGCGTAAATGCAAGATGCGACCTCTCTTGCTGCAGCGATAGCCAGCGGGCAAACGACTGCATGTGCGGTGATGGAGGCGGCTTTGCAGCGTGCGGCAGAGCTGGAGCATCTGGGCCTCTTGGCCAGATTAGAGCCTGAATTGGGGCGGGCGGGGGCTTTGGTGGCCGCGCCCGGCCCGTTTCAGGGGGTGCCGTTTCTGGGCAAGGATCTGGGGGCCGGCGCAGCGGGGATGACCCCCTGCGCCGGGTCGCCGGGCTTGCAGCGACGGATGAAGGATAATGACGATGACGACGCGCTGTTTGCCCGGTTTCGGGCGGGTGGGCTGGTCCCGTTTGGGTTGACCACGGTGCCCGAGTTCGGCTTTGCGTTAACCGCTGATCCGGCCCGCAACCCTTGGAACCCCATGCTGACCCCCGGCGGATCATCCGGCGGGGCGGCGGGGGCAGTGGCGGCTGGAATCGTCGCCATCGCGCATGCCACTGATGCAGCAGGGTCAACGAGGGTGCCTGCGGCCTGTTGCGGGCTGGTTGGGCTGAAAGCATCGCGCGGGGCCATGCCCGGTGGGCCGTTCTTTGGCAACCACCTGATGGGGATCGCGTCGGAACTGGTGCTGGCCCGGTCGGTTCGGGATGTGGTCACAGCGTTTGGGCTGATGGACGGGTTTGGCGATGCCCCGCCTGTCCGTGTTGTGCTGTCTGACCGGCCTGTCATCGGCGTAGCTATTTCGGCGCGTTGTGGCCTGGCGCAGGCACAGGCTGCATTGGATGCGGCAACAGTTTTGGGTGGCACAATCAAAGTGATCGAGGCCCCCGATGAACTTGGCGCAAAGGCTCTGGCATTGGCCCGGCTGATCCTGTCGGTATCGCTGGCGGAATGGCTGGATGGCTTTGGCGTGGAACTTACCGAAGTGTCCCCCCTTGCGGCCGCACTGGCCGCCGAAGGTAATCTGGTGTCAGCCAAGGCACTTTTTGTGGCAAGCAGAGAGATGGCGCAACTGGCCGATCAGGCCCGTTTGGCTTTTGATAGTGTCGATGTGCTCTTGTCGCCAGTCTTGGCGGGGCCGCCGCCGTCGTTGGGCCATTTCGATTTCAGCCGCACCGATGTGACGGCCCATCTGGCCCGGATGGAGGCGATGGCCCCCAATGCCGCCTTGGCCAATGTGACTGGCTTTCCGGCCCTTGCCATACCTTTTGGAATGTCCGATGGCTCGCCCATTGGTGTTCAACTGATGGGGCCGCTGGGGTCGGACAAAGCGCTGTTGGCTTTGGGCGCAAAGTTGGAAGCAGTCGCCCCCAAATTAACCTTTCCCTACGCCATCGCAGGCCATCCATGACCCTGGTGCTGGAGCTGGAGCAAATCACCAAACGGTTCGGTCCGCTGGTCGCCAATGACGACATCAGCCTGCATCTGAAGCAAGGCGAAATCCTGTCGTTGCTCGGTGAAAATGGCGCTGGCAAGACCACGTTGATGAATATCCTGTTCGGCCATTAGACCGCCGATGCCGGCCAAGTGCGGGTG
>JANOMH010000708.1:0-6723 GCA_031420215.1 Rhodobacterales bacterium
TTGCAGGCGGGATTGACCCCACCGAAAATCTGGTCTGGTTCCGGCCAGACCAGATCGGGGTCTACAACTGGTCATTCTTTGACAGCGCGGAGTTTGAAGAACTGTATCAGACGTCTCTGACCGAACAGGATGATGCGGCCCGCGCCACCATGTTCCACCGGATGGAGGATATCATGGAAACCTCGGGTGGTTTTGTGTTCATCTGTTTCGAACCCCTCGTGGCGATCCACGACAGCAACCTGATTCCGGTCATCCTTGCCGATGGCCACCCCGACCCGACCCAGTTCACCAAAGCGTAAGTGAGTATCCATGCCCGAACTTATCCAAGGCACCCATGACCCCCGGTTCGCCGGGGTTCATGCGGCATTTCTCGAAAATTTTACCGGCGGGATGGAGGTGGGCGCGGCGGTCTCGGTCGTTCTGAATGGCCGGACGGTGGTCGACATATGGGGCGGGCACAAGGATGCGGGCAAGCGCACCCCATGGGCGGGCGATACGCTGGTCAATGTCTGGTCGGTGACCAAGGGGATCGTGGCGCTTGCGGTGGCGCAGGCGGTGCAGGCGGGTCGGCTGGACTATACCCGGCCTGTGGCCGACTATTGGCCGGAATTTGGCGCCAATGGCAAAGCGGGGATCACGCTGAACCAGCTGTTATCCCATCAGGCGGGGCTGGACGGGCTGGATGTGCCAATGGACATGGCCGGGCTGATCGCATGGGACCCCTATGTCAGCGCCTTTGCCCGCATGGCCCCCTTATGGGAACCGGGCAGCCGGTTTCTGTATCATTTCACCAGCTTCGGGCATCTGGCGGCCGAGGTTCTGCGCCGGGTCGATGGCCGCAGGATCGGTGACATCGTGGCGCAAGACATTGCCGCAGTGCTGGGGGCCGAGTTTTATATCGGTCTGCCTGCCGTCCATGATCACCGCGCTGCAGACCTGATCACCACGCCCGACATCGACAAAGGGGTCAATCTGTGGCGGGCCGGTCCCTATCCGCAATCGGTGACAAATCCACATATGTATGCGGGGCTGGCCAATGACCGGGGCTGGCGGGCGGCAGAATTGCCGGGGCTGAACGGGCAAAGCCACGCGCGCGCTTTGGCCGCAATCTATGGCGATCTGGTCTGCGATGCGCCACGCATCCTGTCCAAAGCCAGCCTGAACAACGCCATCACGCCGCGCTTTACCGGGGTCGATGCCCGCGAAGGCAATCCGGTCAATATCGGCGCGGGCCTGTTCATCCATGGGCAAGAGTATAGCCCACAGGCCAGCCCGCGCAGTTTTGGCCATGGCGGCTGGGGCGGCGGCATGGCCTTTGGCGACCCCGATCACAAGATCGGCTTTGGCTACGTAACCAACTACATGCTCGCCTTTGACGACGGGATCGACCCGCGCCGCACCAGGCTGATCCGGGCGGTCTATGATGCGATGGCGGGTTAAGCCATGACGCAGGGGCCAAAATACACGCGGCTGACCAGCGAAGACCGGCGTGCTGCATTGGAAGAGGCAGCACTGGCCTGCATGGCACGGGGCGGCATTCTTGAGTTTACCATCGACAAAGTCTGCAAACAGGCCGGCGTTTCACGCGGGCTGATCACCCATCATTTCCAATCAAAGGATGGGCTTTTGGTGGCGGTTTACGCCAAGATGTATGCCCGATCCATGGCCAGCATCGACGCCCCACACAAAGCTCTGCCCCGCATTGCCGCAATGATCGAAGCAAGCTTTGCGCCTGAAATGTTCAGCCGCGAGGTGCTGAATATCTGGCTGACACTCTGGGGTGAGATTGCCAACAATCCGGTGCTGCAGGCCGAACACCGGCGCCAATACGCGGCCTATGCCGTGGATGTCACTGCGGCAATTGACGAGCTTGCCGCGCTCCGGGGGGTGACCCTGGACAGCGCCACCCTGGCCCGCACCTTTATCGCGCTGGTTGATGGGCTTGGCCTGCAACGCTGTATCGAGCCGCGCCTGATGCCGCCCAAATCAGCCAAAGCCGCCTGTTACGCATTGCTGGAACCGCATCTGGGAAAACTCTGACCAAGGTCAGATCAGCGCCAGGGCCGCATCAAACGCCTGCACGGCGATATCCACATGCGCCCTGCTGAACACAATCGGCGGGCGGATCTTGATGATATTGCCATGCGGCCCTTCGTTGCCGGTCAGCACCCCCTGATCGCGCATCAGGTTCATCAGGCGTTTGGTTTCGGCAGAGGCGGCGGTTTTCGCGGCCCGGTCGGTGACCAGTTCGATGCTGAGCGCAAGGCCAGTGCCGCGCACACAACCGATCAGGTCGTGCTGGTGCATCAGGGCCTGTAGTCCGGCCTTGAAACACGCCCCTACGTCAGTTGCATTCTGCACCAGCCCCTCGGTTTCGATCACATCCAGCACCGCCATGCCTGCGGCACAGGACACGTTATTGCCGCCAAAGGTGCTGAAAAACGCCGTATCCCTGATGAAGGCCTCATAAATTTCGGGGCGGGTGATCACGATCCCGATCGGATGTCCGTTGCCTGCTGGCTTGCCGATGGTGACAATGTCGGGGGTGACGCCGTGATGCTGGAACCCCCAGAAGTGGCTGCCCATCCGCCCGAATCCGGCCTGCACCTCGTCTGCCACGCATAGCCCGCCAGCCGCCCGGACCCGGTCAAATACGCCAGAAAGGTAGCCGGGGCAGGGCTCCAGCACGCCATTGGTCATAAAGGCGCTGTCGCAGATATAGGCCGCAGGTTTCAGCCCCGCTTTGGCCAAAGATGTAATCGCCACGTCTGCATCGGCGGCATATCTTTCGCCCATACCGGGCCCGTCGGGGTAAATCCCCCGATAGCCATCCGGGGCCAGCAGGGTGCGGATATGCGGTGCAATCGCCCCGTGTTTATTGGCCGAGGGCGAAAACGCATCGCTGACTTCGGTGATGCCGTGATAGCCGAACTCCTGCACCAGCCCTCCTGCAGCGCCGGTAAAGGCCCGCGCCATCCGCCAGGCGATGTCATTCGCCTCTGACCCGGAATTGACAAAGGCGCAGACGGTCAGCCCCCCGCCAAGCATCCCGGTCAGCCGTTCACCATAATCCAGAATCTGTTCCCCCAGATACCGGGTATTGGTGTTCAGGATGCGGGACTGGCGGGCAATGGCCTCTGTGACTTCTGGCCTGCAATGTCCGACGATAGGCACGTTGTTGTAACAGTCCAGGAACGGCCGGCCAGCCTGATCAATCAGCCAGACCCCATCGCCCCGGACCATGTGCAGCGGCGGGTCGTAGAACAGATACAGATGCGAGCCCATCAGTTTGCGTCGCCGCTCGACCAGATCGCCAAGGTCATCCAGGGGTTTGGGCAGGGGGATCATGCCACAGGCCGCCCGGACCAGATCGGTGGCTTTGTGCCGCCCCAGCCCTTCAAGCGCGTCGATCACTTCCAGCGACCCAAAGCCGGAACCGACCATGTAATTTGGCGCATCGGGCGTTTCGGCCTGCCGCCACGCGCTGATCAGCCGGGTGGCGACCAGCCGCATCAGGACCAGATCATAAAGCAGGTCAACCTCGGCCTCTTCCAGAGGCGTGACCGCGTGATAGCCCGCCACCAGATGCCGCAAGACCGGTTCGATCCGGGCAGGATCGGTCAGCAGATCGCTGGCACTGCCGGTCAGATCAAAGATCAGCGGCGCATGGATCATGTCGCCAAAATCAATGATCCCGGCAATGGCCCCGTCTGGCCGCAGGATCAGGTTTTGTTCATGCAGATCGCCGTGGATCACTTGTGCGCGCAGGCTGGCCAGCCGCGGGATCACATCGGCCTGGAACGCGGCTAACAGGGCTGCCATCCGGCCCTGCTCGGCTGCGGGCAGCGCATCCAGTGCCGGGGCAAGCCCTTGTACCAAACGCATATCCCATAACAATCCGCGTCCGCCGGTCGTGGGATCAAAGAACCCGCGCAACGCCCGCCCCAGCCGGGCCAAAGTGCCGCCGATCAGGCGCAGGCTGGACGCGGTGCGCGGGCTGGCTGTGGCCAGATCGCCCGGCAGATAGGACAGCACATAGATCCAATGCCCGGCCACCTGCACCATGCCATCGCCTTGCACTGTCCGGCGCAACCGGGGCACCGGCAGGGCCGGGTCAACCGTGGCGATATGGGCAAGGGCCGCGATTTGGGCGCTGATGTTGGCCGGATCCTCGGCGGCATTGGCAATCTTGACCACCCAGGCCGCCCCGTCGGCTTCGCAGAGCAAACTGTTCTGATCCCGCTCGCTGTAAAGCGGGGTCAGCTTGCCATGCAGCCCAAAGTGAAGACTGGCGACAGCCTGCACATCCGTCAGGGAAAAGGCGGGTGCATTGGCGGTCAGAAACTTCATCAGGCTGCAATCGGGCCAAGGGTGGGGGTGCCGATCGCACCCCCACCGGCAATTTTACTTTTTCGGTGCTTTGCCGGCGATATTGCCAGAGATCCCTTTTTCAAATCCCGCCGGGGCAGCGACGGCTTTCTTGTCTTTTTTCGGCTTTTTGACTTCTTTGTTGCTGCGTAACTGGCCTTTTGCCATGATATTTCTCCTGTTCCGGGCGGGGTGCTCGGGCAATTTGCCCGGGGCTCTGACCGCTTGATCCCCTAAATATGGCCCTGGCCGGGGTCAAACGCAAGGCGGCAGCAGCGACTGGCCCTAATTGAACTGGGTCAGAATTGGCGGCCCATATAGCCAGAACAGCAGCGGGATCGGGCTGGTGCCTATGGCAAAGGTCGCCAGCGTCCGGAATGGCGCATAAATCCGGCTGAGCCCCGCGATCAGCCCGATCCCGCCGCCGCCGCCGATCAGCGCGTTCCCTGGCAGGTTGATCAACGCCGCCAGCACTCCATACCGATAGCGCAGCACCAAGGGGGCCAGCCAGCCGGGCAGGCGGCTGTTGAGCAAGTCGATCCGGGCCTGGGTGTCCAGCGGGGCCAGCGCATCGACCAACCCCGCCGCACGGATCAGGCGCAGTGACTGCAACCCCCGGCCAATCTGGCCCGGCGGAATGATCCGCCCCGCGCAGTAGGCCAGCGACAGCCCGATCACCGTGGCCAGCCAGACCCAGGGGGCGACATAGCCCCCTTCCAGCACCAACAACGTCAGGCCCAGTTCGATCCCCGGCACAAAGGGAATGGCGATCATCAGCGCATAGATCAGCAGCAGAATCAGGATCAGCCCCAGTTGCAGATGATCCCCCGCCGCCAAACTTGTGGTTTCCAGCATCGCCCTTTGCGCGATCAGATGGATTGCCCAAGCAATGCACAGGACAACCGCAATCTGAACGGCGATTTTAACGGGGTTCAACGGCATCAGGACAGGGCTTTCATCAGGCCACCTGCCTTGCGCTTGCGTCAAAGTCCAGCGTCAGACCTTCAAATCCATCATTGCCGTGAACCGGTCCTGCCGCACGTCCAGCAGCACTTCGTCCACCGCGCGGGCGGCGTCAGAGCACAGCCAGGCGATGACGCTGGCGGGCACATCGGGATGCACCAGACTGCTTTGCGGGATTTTGCTGATCGGGTTCAGGCCCGCCAGCCGGATCTCGGCCTGCATTTTGGTATCGGTTGGCGGGATGCCGATGAAAAAGCTCTGGATCCCCTCGGGGCCCAGTTCCAGCGCCATCATCTGGGTCAGCATCCGGGCGGCCGCCTTGGAGGTGCAGTAGCCGGTCCAGCCTTCCATCGGGGTGGTGGCCGCCCCGGTGCCTGCATTGACCACCACACCTTTGGACGCGCGCAGCAGCGGCAGACAGGCCGCTGTCATCCGGTGCAGCCCGATGACATTCACATCAAACGCTGATTTCAGGGCATCCGAGGGCAGCTGTGCCAAATGCCCGATCGGCGAAATTACCCCGGCATTATTGACCAGCACATCCAGTTTGCCGCCAAAGGCTGTCACTTGCCCCACCGCTGCAGTGACCGACGACGGATCGGTCACATCCAGCGGGAATGTAATCGCCCCGGCAATCGCCCCCATATCAGCCGCGCCATGAAATCCGGCAAACACCGTCGCCCCATGTTCGATCAGCGCATGCACCGTCGCTGCGCCAATGCCGCGCCCTGCGCCGGTGACCAGAACGGTTTTGCCCGTCAGATCGGGCACCGGGACTTTTGCGAGGTTGAACATTTCTCTTGACCTTCCGATTTGCAGCGATGTTAATTGGCCTGACCAATTTATTGCTAGGGACCGCGCCGACTCATGTCAAGCGGGCCTTTCTCGGGGGGAGACTAGCACATGTCCCGTATCGCGCGGATCGAACCGATTGCCATTGCCTATCCCGACCCGAATGATTTCGGCACGATCCGGCGGACTGTCTTGGTCCGCGTCGAAACCACTGATGGCGTCGTCGGCTGGGGCGAGGCGATTGCGATGTGGCCCGAGGCCTGCAAGGCCGTCTGCACCGTGATTTCCGAAGGGTTTTTGCCATTGCTGGAGGGGAAGCTGGCCGATGACATCGACGGCAACTGGACCGCGATGCGCCGCCATGTGTTCTGGTATGGCGAGGGCGGGATTGCCTCGATGGCCATATCGGGCATCGACATGGCCCTTTGGGATATTCGCGGCAAGGTCGTGGGCAAACCGCTGTATGAGCTGTTCGGCGGGTTGAAACAGGACCGCTTGTTGGCCAATGCCTCTGCCCATGTGAACAAAAAGGGCGAGGCGGCTTGCGTGGCCGAGGTGGTGGGGTTCTTTGAGGCTGGGTTCCGGTCCTGCAAGCTCGGT
>JANOMH010000709.1:0-3772 GCA_031420215.1 Rhodobacterales bacterium
GGCGGGGGTGGTCGCGGGAATATCAGTATGGTCCTCGTCGCGGGCCCCCCCGGGCGGCGGAACTTCGGTGCCAACGACAAACAGCAGGTCGGGCCGGACGGCAACGGCGACGCGGGCCAGATCAGCGGCGCGCGGCACGGTTTGCGCATCGGTCAGTTGCGCAGGCTCGCCCGCGCAGCCTTCGGAACAATCCAGATGGATCTTGGTAAACCCGGCAGCGGCATAATCGGCGACCATGACGCGGGCCTTGTCCATCGCCTGTTCGGCGGGCAATTTGCGCCAGGCCTGCGGGCCAAGGTGATCACCGCCAAACACGATCCGGTCGCGGTCGGTTTGGGTCTCGTCCGCCAAGCTATTGACGAAATGGATAAATCCGGCGGGGTTCATGCCGGTATAGCCGCCATCCTGATTGACTTGATTGGATGTCGCCTCGATCACTACGGCCCGGTCCAGCCGCTGGGCCAGCCGCAGCGAGGCGCGCAGCACATCGGGATGGGCCGAACAGACCGAAGGGATCGCGGCCCGCATTCCGGCCCGGTTGCGGGCAATGATCTGGCGCAGAACGTCAGCCATGTGCCTGCACCGCCGCATAGGCCGCCCCGCGCGCGCCGCTGGCATCCCCTGCCTCGGCCAGCAGGATCCGGGGGATCGAAAAGCCGGGCAATTGCACGCGGGACTGGGCAGAGGTCAGATCACCCACAAGGCCGGGAATGTTGGACAGCCCGCCGCCAAGGACAATCGCCGCAGGATCAATGGTAAAGCTCAGGGTCATCAAAAGCTCGGCCACAAGGGCACACCAGATCTCATAGGCTTGTGCGGTTTTTTGATCTTTGGATTTTGCAGCGATCACCTCGGGCGGGGTCAACGCCTGCCCGGTGATCACGTGAGCAATCCGGGTCAATCCCGGCCCGGCGATCAAGGTTTCGATACAGCCCATCCGGCCACAGCCACAGCGCAGCACCGGCAGGCCATGCTGCACCACCAGATGGGCGGGCGCATAGGTATGGCCGAACTCGCCACCCACCATCGCCGGTCCGGGGATGAGGCGGCCATCAACAGCCACACCGCCGCCAATGCCAGTGCCCAGAATCAACCCGACCACCGGGGTCAAACCCCTGGCCGCCCCAAAAATCGCCTCGGACAGGGTCAGGGCGCGGCAATCGTTGATATAGGTCACAGGCCGCCCGGCTACGCGACTGATGTCAGCGGGAAACGGGTGGCCGGTTGCAGGCAGATTGGCCGTATAGGCAAGGCCGGTGGCGGGGTTGACCAACCCGGCAGCCGCCACGCCAATCGGCGGACTGGCCCCGGTCATGGCGTCGATCCAGGCGATCTGATCGGCCATGGCGTCAACCAAGCCGTTGTAATCCTTTGGAGTATCAATCCGGCGACGGTCTGTCACGCTCCAGTCAGGCGCGAAAATCTGCGCTTCGATCTTGGTGCCGCCAAGGTCGATCCCAGCCGCAATCATGGGCTCACCGGATAGAGCTTTACGCCCGAGACGACCCGGCTCAGCGTGCCCTGGCCGCTGAACGGATCATCAACATTCAGGCCCAACCGGTGCGACCAGACCACGGCCAGGACCTGTGCATAAGCCACGGCAAGCGGTGCACCCCATGTTGCGCCATACGGCATTTCAATGATCAGCGGCGTGATTGTGGCCGCGGGAAACTGCTGTTTCAACTCGGCCACAAGATCCAAATCATAGCGGGCTGCTTGTGGTTCGGGCGAGAGAAACACCACAATTTCGGTAGAGCCACGCACAAACGACTTCGGCCCATGCCGAAACCCCAATGTCGAATCCCACAGCGCTGGCACCTTCCCGGCAGTCAGTTCCATGACTTTCAGTGCCGATTCCCGTGCGGCAAAGGCCAGCGGACCCGCCCCCAGAAATACCACCCGGTCGGGGATCTTGCTTGCCTTTGCAGCAGCAGCATACTCCGGAAATGCTGTGGCCAATTGATCTGCAAGTTCCACCAGCCGCGCCGCCACATCGCAAGGCTGATCAAACAGCGCCAACCCCGTCAGCAGCATGGTCGAGAAACTGGAGGTCATGGCAAAGCCTGCATCATGTGTGGCTTCAGGCAACAAGACCACCTTGAGCGGCCCTGGTGCTGCGCGCGTTGCGAGTTGTCCTTGGGGATTGCAGGTGATGTGCAGACGAGGCGCTTTGGGGGCCAGAACGTCCAAAGCATCCAAGGTGCCAATGCTTTCGGTTGAATTGCCCGACCGGCCAAAGCTGACGACCAAAGGTTTGCGCCCGGTCAGATAAGCCTGGGGGCGGCTGACCAGATCTGTCGTGGGCACAGCGCGCAGGCGGGGGCCAGCAGCACCCTCCAACCCCGCCACGATAATCTCGCCAATAAAGGCGCTGGTCCCGGCACCACAGAACCACACTTCATCGACACCTAAATCATTGATCCACTGCCGTAATTCTGCGACAGGCAGGGCCGCGCCCCATCCAGTCCATATCTTTGGCTGCGCCATGATCTCGCGCCATGTGGCGATGTGGGTCAGGTCGGTCATGTGGTTTGGGTCACTTTTGACAGGGTGGCGGGTCGGTCGGGGTCATGACCCAAGGCCAGCGCAGTGGCAAGGATCACCGGGTAGATCAGGCACAAAAGCAACGCGGCGGCGGCGGCGGGCAACATGTCGGTGACGCCAATATCCGATGGCCGCAGACGAAACACCGTGCAACCCGCCGCGCGAAACCGTGCTTCTGCAGTGTTCAGACTGCTTTGAATCGCGGCCAGACCGGTATCCAGCATCACGATCAACACGGGCTTGGTGACCAGTTGCAGCGGGCCATGCAGCACTTCGGCACTGGAATAGGCCTCGGCATGCAGGGCGCAACATTCCTTCAGCTTCAGCGCCACTTCATGTGCCGCGCCATAGCCGGTGTCGCGGCCAATTACATAGATATGCTGGGCGCGCAGCAGTGCATCGGTCAGCGCCTTGGCTTGCGGATGTGGTTGAATTTGCAAGAATATTTGTCCCGCGCCTGCCGCATCGTAGCCGGGGTTCAGCGCGGCAAGCAACGCCATGCCCGCCGCGATTGCCCCAATCACCGATTTGGTCGCGGGGACAGCCAGTTCCGGCCCGGCCCTCATCGGCACCGTCACATGCGCCAGCTTTTCCACGGCTGATCCTGGGACATTGGTGATGGCCAGAACCACACCACCCCGGTCGCGGATACCGCTGACCGACCGGACCAGATCGTCGCTGGCACCAGATTGCGAGATGACCAGAGTGGCGGTGTTGTCCATCTGCACCCCGTCGCCGACCGAGAAAACCGACGGCGGCAGCGATGTCATCGGCAGTCCGAGTTCACGCATGAATTCGTAAGACAAGATATTGGCCGCCGCATCGGACGATCCTCGCGCTACTGTGTAAATTGCGCTTTTGCTGCGCATAGACAGGGTCCTGACCATGGCAGATTGATCCGCGGATGCAGTTGCCGCAAAAACACCGGCGGCCTGCGCGATCTCGGCCGTCATCAGATGCCCGGCGGTCATCCGTGTAATCCATAGCTGTCAAACTGCGCCCAGGTGTCGGTCAGGTCGATCATGCGGCCGGAAATCCGGGCCTCGTCCAATGCCAGCGCCGCGATTCCGGCCTCCATCGCATCGACAATGCCTACGGGCAGGCTGGCGGTTTCGCCGCGCAGATAAGCGACGATATCGTGGACCATCATGTGGTCAGCCCCGTAATGCGCCGATTTGGCCACGGCATCGCCGGTGGTATAGTCGTGATCCGCCAGACAGGTCCCATC
>JANOMH010000710.1:0-5479 GCA_031420215.1 Rhodobacterales bacterium
GTCGTGGCGCGGTTTCCCAGCCTTGAGGCAGCGGTCGAATGCTATAACTCGCCGCTGTATCAAGAAGGCTTGGCCCATGCCAAAGGCGCGGCGATACGGGATTTGATGGTGGTCGAGGAAGTGTGATGGGAGGGACGCGTGGGTTTCACCCACCCTACGTAGGGTGGGTGCAACCACCACTCACCCTATCACACTTCCTCGACCACCATCAAATCCCGTACCGCCGCGCCTTTGGCATGGGCCAAGCCTTCCTGATACAGCGGCGAGTTATAACATTGGACCGCTGCCTCGAGGCTGGGAAACCGCGCCACAACATTGCGGGCCCGGTCGCGTCCCTCAAGCTGAACATAGCGCCCACCCCGCGCCAAGAACACACCGCCATGCGCTGCAATCGCCTCTTTCGCGATCACGGCATAACGAGCGTAAGCCTCGGGGTCGGTCACTTCGACATGGGCAATCCACAACGCTGTCATTTGACACCTGCAATCACAGCTTCCGCCGCAACAATGGCCAGATCGGCCTGCGCCAATGACGGCGCACCCCCTTGCGCCATATCCGGCCTGCCGCCGCCCCCAATACCGCCTAGGGCCGCAACCACGGCCTTCAGAACATCAACGGCAGACAATCGCGTGATCAGGTCCGCCGTCACACCCGCAGCCACCGCCGCTTTGCCATTGTTTTCGGTGATCAACAATACCGCACCTGACCCGATCTGTGCCTTGATCTCGTCCACCAGACCCGGCAGATCTTTGCCCGTAACCCCAGACATTACCTGAGCTTTGAACGCTATTCCATTGATAAGCTTAGCCTCTGTCGGCGACACTCCCTTACCGCCCGCCATTGCCAATTCCCGCTTCAACTGCGCCAGTTCATTGGCCAGACTGCGGTTTTCAGCAATCAGCGCAGCCTGTTTCGCCTTGGCATCCTCGATGGTCTGAGCCTTTAGCAAACCCTTCAGGGTTTCAAACGCAGCGGCCTGTTCTTCCAGCCACTCAAGCGCCAACTGACCGCTCAACGCCTCGATCCGGCGGACACCTGCCGAAGATGCCGAATCCTGCACAATCGCAAAGGCTCCAATGTCACCGGTGCGGCTAACATGCGTGCCGCCGCACAGTTCCAGCGAATAGGTTTCCCCATCAGCGCCCTTACCAGACCCGGCCAGCGACCCCATCGACACGACGCGCACCTCGTCGCCATATTTTTCGCCAAACAGCGCCTGAGCGCCCAAAGCGCGGGCATCATCCGGGGTCATCAATCGCGTTTCCACGGCGGTATTCTGCCGCACCATCGCATTCACTTCGGCCTGTACTATCTTGATTTCATGCGCAGAAAGCCCGTTACCGTGCGAGAAATCAAACCTCAGCCGGTCGGGTGCGTTCAGCGATCCGCGTTGGGCCACATGGTCGCCCAAGGCCCGGCGCAGCGCCTCGTTCAGCAGGTGCGTGACCGAATGACTGGCCCGCACGGCGGACCGGCGGGCATGATCGACGACCAATTCTGCGCCCTGTCCGGGCAAAATCTCACCCTCAACCAGTTCGGCCAGATGAATAAACACCCCCGCCGCCTTGCGTGTATCGACCACGCGGGCGAAACCGGTGGCCGTGCGCAACGTTCCGGTATCACCGACCTGCCCGCCCGATTCCGCATAAAACGGCGTCTGGTTCAGCACGATTTGCAGCCGCGCGCCCGCCGGAACCACGGCAAGAACCTGCCCTTCGGCGGTTTCGGTGTCATAGCCCAGAAACTCGGTGACCCCGTGTTTTTCGGCCAAATCATACCAGACCGTCGCATCCGCCGCCTCGCCCGTGCCAGCCCAAGCCGCCCGCGCCTTGGCCTTTTGCGCGGCCATTGCGGCGTCAAAGCCACCCAGATCAACCGCGCGGCCCTTTTCGCGCAAGGCATCCTGGGTCAGATCCAGCGGGAAGCCGAACGTATCATATAGTTTGAACGCCGCAGCCCCCGGCAAAGCAGCACCTTCGGTTAACCCCGCCAATTCGTCATCCAGCAGCTTCAGCCCCCGGTCCAGCGTGGTCTTGAACCGGGTTTCCTCGGCTTGCAAAGTCTGTTCGATCAATGACTTAGCTCGGCCCAACTCCGGGTAGGCCCCGCCCATCTGCTGCACCAAAGCGGGCACCAGCCGGAACATCACCGGGTCTTTGGTGCCCAACAAATGCGCGTGCCGCATCGCGCGGCGCATGATCCGGCGCAAGACATAGCCGCGCCCTTCGTTCGACGGCATCACCCCGTCGGCAATCAGAAATGAAACTGCGCGCAGGTGGTCGGCAATCACCCGATGATGGGTCTTGCCCGGCCCGTCCGGGTCGGATGAGGTGGCATGGGCCGACGCCTCGATCAGCGCCCGCATCAGGTCGGTGTCGTAATTGTCGTGCTTGCCTTGCAACAGCGCGCCGATCCGTTCCAGCCCCATGCCGGTATCAATCGACTGCATGTCCAAAGGCCGCATCGACCCATCGGCGAACTGTTCATTCTGCATGAACACGTTGTTCCAGATCTCGATGAACCGGTCACCATCCTCATCGGCTGACCCAGGCGGGCCACCCGGAATATGGTCGCCGTGGTCATAAAAAATCTCGGTGCAGGGGCCGCAAGGGCCGGTCGGGCCCATCCGCCAGAAATTGTCATCGGTCGGGATGCGGATGATCCGGGCGTCCGGCAGGTCTGCCACCTTTTTCCAGATCGACGCGGCCTCGTCATCGGTATGATAGACCGTGACGCAAAGCTTGTCCTTGTTCAGGCCGAAATCCTTGGTCAACAGCTCCCATGCAAAAGCAATCGCCTGATCCTTGAAATAGTCGCCAAAGCTGAAATTACCCAGCATTTCAAAGAATGTATGGTGCCGCGCGGTATAGCCCACATTGTCCAGATCATTGTGCTTGCCCCCCGCACGGACGCATTTCTGCGCGGTCGTCGCCCGCTTATAGTCGCGGGTTTCGACCCCGGTGAACAGGTTCTTGAACTGCACCATCCCCGAATTGGTGAACATCAGCGTCGGGTCATTGCGCGGAACCAAAGGCGAGGAGGCGACAATCTGATGGCCCTTGCGCGCAAAGAAATCGAGGTAGGTAGAGCGGATGTCCGACAGGCTTGTCATGGCGGTCCTTTGGGGCGTTGGATGATAGGGCTAAGTTGAAATAGCCCCATGACCCGAAAGCGTCCAGTGCAGATGCAGATGCAGCAACGAAAAGGGGCCGCAGCTTGCGCCCGGCCCCCGTTTGACCACCATCAGGCGGATTTACATATCGACCAGATCGTCGTCGCCGCTGCTTTCGCCCGCGACTGCAAACTCCAGGCCATGTGAGCCCCTGATCTTATCCTCGATCTCCAGCGCCATCACCGGATTGTCACGCAGGAAAATCTTGGCATTTTCACGCCCCTGCCCGATCCGCTCGTCGCCATAGGAATACCAGGCACCGGACTTTTCGACCACTCCGGCCTTGACCCCGAGGTCAAGAATCTCGCCGGTTTTGGAAATCCCTTCGCCATACATGATGTCAAACTCGACCTGTTTGAACGGCGGGGCCACTTTGTTTTTCACCACTTTGACGCGGGTGGTGTTGCCCACAACTTCCTCGCGGTCCTTGATTGACCCGATGCGACGAATGTCCAACCGGACCGAAGCATAAAATTTCAGGGCATTGCCCCCGGTCGTGGTTTCAGGTGATCCAAACATCACGCCGATCTTCATCCTGATCTGGTTGATGAAAATCACCATGCAGTTAGACCGCGAAATCGACCCGGTCAGCTTGCGCATCGCTTGGCTCATCAGCCTTGCATGCACGCCCAGTGACGAATCACCCATGTCGCCTTCGAGTTCCGACTTGGGCGTGAGGGCCGCCACCGAATCGACTACTACCAGCGAGACGGCACCCGAGCGGACCAAAGTATCGACAATCTCCAGTCCCTGCTCGCCAGTATCCGGCTGCGAGATCAGCAGTTCATCCAGGTTCACACCCAGCTTTTTGGCATATTGCGGGTCCAGCGCGTGTTCGGCATCGACAAACGCACAGACCCCGCCCAGCTTTTGCGCCTCGGCCACCACATGCAGGGTCAGCGTGGTCTTGCCCGATGATTCCGGGCCATAAATCTCGATAATCCGGCCTTTTGGCAGCCCGCCGATGCCCAAAGCAATGTCCAGCCCCAGCGACCCGGTCGACACAGCCTCGATCGCGGGCATCTGGTTTTGCCCACCCAGCCGCATGATCGAGCCTTTGCCGAACTGCCGTTCGATCTGCTGCAAGGCACTTTCCAGCGCCTTGGCCTTATCCGCCGATTTCTTGTCTGTCATTGTGAGAAGGTCTGCCGTTGCCATATGTCCCATCCTTATTCCACACCCGCCATGCCGCAGCAATTGCGGTCTTTGTTCGCTTTGTGTTCTCATGGTTAATGAGACCAAACAGAGAACATTTCAAGTTAATTCTTCATGCTCCATCTTTTGCCGGGATTGGTTAAGGAGTAGTTTACAACTGCGCCCCAAACTTGTGCGCAGGTAAAAAGGGTGGCGCATGCTGGTATTCTGGAAGGAAAAGCTGGTCTTTCTGGCGGTGCCAAAGACCGGGACCACCGCGATTGAGGGTGCTCTGGCCCCCAAGGCCGCAATGGTCTTGCGCGATCCGCCAGCCATGAAACATGCGCCGGTCTATCGTTACAAACGGATATTGCAGCCTTTTTACGAGTTCGCTGGCCTGCAAGACATGGAAAGTGTGGCTGTCGTCCGCGACCCCATAGATTGGCTGGGCAGTTGGTATCGCTATCGGCACCGTGACGACATTGCAGGTCATCCCAATTCGACCAAAGGCATGAGCTTTGATGACTTTGTCCTGAACTACATCAAGGGCCGGGCCAAAGGGCCTGCCGCTGTGGGTTCCCAGGCAAAATTCCTGCTGCAGACCGATGGACAGATTGGGGTTGACCATCTTTTTCGTTATGAGGCCCAGGACAAGCTCATCCGCTTCATGGAACACCGCCTGAACCTGAAAATCGCGCTGAACCGGCTCAACGTTTCGCCCGTCGCCGACATCACGCTTTCGCCCATCGTTGCGGCCAGTTTGCGCGATGCATGTCCGACAGAATTTGCCGTCTGGGAGGCGGGTCAGGGCTGAACGCGCTCAAGTTGTCTGGACAGAATCCCAATCCTGCGGCTTGATAGACATCAGCACATTTCTGGGAGGAACCGATGCTCGACTCGCTTCACGATACGGCTGTGACCCAGGTTCTGAACGGCCTGAACGCAGCCTTTGCCGCCCAAGACCCAGCCGCCGCCGCAGATCTTTTCGAACCCGAGGGATGTTGGCGCGATCTGGCCAGTTTTACCTGGAATATCGCGACGCTTGAGGGACAGGCCCAAATCATCGCCATGCTGACCGCGCAACTTGGCGCCATCAAGCCGCAAGGGTTCACCATCGCCGCAGGAGAGCTTGCCAGCGACGGCGGCGGGTTTGAACAGGCTTTCATTGATTTT